>NZ_PVWS01000018.1:0-80873 GCF_004126395.1 Roseovarius sp. A46
ACCTTCTTCTTCATCGCATCACGCAGGCTGGGAAAGGCGGGCTGTTTCGGCATCGGCAGGACTCCTCTGGCGGACGCCCCAAACCTATCAGATTAGGCAGAAAGTCGCAGGTTTTTCAGACGTTCCTGTACCATCACTTCTCGTGAGGATATCAGAGCCGAGATAGAGCTCAAGTCCCGCGGCGAGCCCTGAGATGTTCATTCGAGCATTCCCGCTGGGGCCAATGGTTGGGTAGTCGTGCAGTAGTTCGATATCGGGCAGCTTTATCACTTTGAGGTTTCTTGGTAGATTGAGTCCCTTCAACGAAAGCAGAGCTTCCTCAGCTCCAGTATCGTTATCGAATAAGGCGACAATACGGTTGGCAACTCCCGCTGCAACGAATGACTTCACAAGATTGACGAGGTTTCCCGCCCCTCCCGGGATGCCGAATTCTTCATAGTCAAAAAAAACAAACCTGTCCGCAAGCCGCGGAAAAATTGCGGTCATTGCCGCCTTGAGGATCCGTATGTCACTTTTTCCTTCGACCAAGACAATCGTCTTCGAGTTTCTAAAGATGTCCGCAGCGCTATCGAACTCATGCTCTAACAAAACCCCAACAGGGTCGTCACCAATCACTAAATACTCACTTTGAACCAGATCGGTTACATCATAGCAAACCACCTCGTTAGGGCTCGCGAAATCGCACATGATCCTTAGTGAAATTAGGAAGTCGTAGCTTGGACCATAATCGAGCTCGTAGTCTCCGCCAACAAGTTCTAAAACCTTGCTTGCTTCACTTGATACATTCTTGCGATTACCGCAAGCGATCAATTCCTTAGTCGCTTTGACCCAGTCTTCCACGGAGATGCGAGACAACTCTTCGGCTTCCCGTTGATTCATTTTCCGAAGGGTCTCATAGTTCGGGCCAGCATACTTGTCCGCCATCTCTCTTTTCCACGCGACGTTCCGGTCTCGCCATGCATAAAATGCCGTGCGAACATTCTCGCTTGAGTATCCGAGGTACTCCAAGCGCTCGCTGATCTCTGAGAGAGTTGTTGCGTAGTAGTGAATTTCTGAGATGAAGCCCTCTTCGACCTCAGCGTCTTCGGTTGCATCCAGATAATGCTCCCGAAGCGGTACGGGAACGCCGGGAGTTCCCGGATCGACCGAGTGGAACTCATCCCTTTGGAAGAGGCCGACGACATCTGGAATGACGTCGTTCTTTGAGGAGACTGCAAGTAGCCGCCCAACGTATAATTCAGCATAAGATCCCATAAGCGTACTGAGCCCAAAATGTTAAGCACTGCAATTGAAAAATGCGCATTTCATCGCGCTGGGTTGCTATGCTCGCATCCCGTGGTAGGATATCTAGCTTCAGCCAACTGTTTCGCCGCTCCGCTCCGGTCCCCGCTCTTCGCTGGCTTCTCGGACCACGGTCGAGCGTCGACTGGCCGCGATTTTCCTGCGTGTCGCCGCCATTCATGAGTGGCGCGGCAACAATCCGCTCTCCGCCAACCGAACCACACCTCAGGGGGCGACAACCAGCCGCAAAAGCCCCCCACCCTCTCGCACTTGCAGCATCCTAACCAAGACTAAACGGTCCGTCCTGCCCCACCCTCTCCTCCGACCATTTCGGTCAAGGAGGGCCTACCCCTGACCCATACCGCCCATCCCCTGGGCCTGTCCTGTCGGTCGGACGGCACGGGGACAGGGTGCCCCGAAGGCCCCGCACCCCACCCCAACGGGCACCGTCACGGTGCCCCTCCCGAACCGTGCGGTTCGTGCGCTGAACCGTGCGGTTCGCGCCCGCGTCACAGCATCATCACCCCCCGCCGGATCAGATTCAGCCCCGCCAGTAGCAGCACCCAGAGCGTCACCTTGCGAAAGGTTTCCTGGTCGAACCGGTCCTGCAAGCAGAAGCCCAGCCCGATCCCCAAGAGCGCCGGCGGCACCAGCGCCAGCGACAGCGGAACCGTCTCCGCCCGCAGCACGCCAGAGCCCACATGAGAGGCCAGCAGCAGCACCGCGCCGAGGCCATAGATCACCCCCTGCACGCGCATTTGCTCGGTCTTCTCGGTGCCGCGCGCGGTCAGCATCGCCACGGTGGGCGGCCCCCAAATCCCTGATAATCCACCGAAAAGACCGGCAAGCGCGCCCATCCCCGCCTCGCCCCGCGCACCACCCTCGGGCGACAGGCGCAACCCCCGGCCCAGCAGCGTCGACATCGCGTAGGCGGTGATCAGCGGCCCGATGAACAGGAACATCGCGGCGGGCGGCAGGAGCGGCACGAGTTGCGCCGCCACCACCATCACCGCGCCCCCCGCCAGCAAAAACACCCGGAACCGCGCCACCGACGCCAGCGCCGCGCCCACCCCCTGCCGCAACGCCTGCCACAAGTTCGTCGCCAACGTCGGCAAGATCAACCCCGCCAACGCCAGGTCCGGCGCCATCATCGTGCTCAGCCCCGCGATCAGCACCGTCGGCATGGCGAACCCCACCACCCCCTTGACCAGCCCCGCGCAGACCGCCACGCCAAGGGCGAGGCTCCAGCCCCAGAGTGGGCCAATATCGAAAAACGCTTCCATACCCGAGTGTTAGCACAGGATTTGCGCCACAACACAAGAAATCAAAACGCAACTTTAGAACAAAAACCTGCGACAATTGGCATAATAGTTGCGCTGCACCTGCATCATGGATAAAAGGCCCCGGAACAGGAAAGGATACGTTTCATGGCACATGACGGACAGGATATTGCAATGTCGGAGCCGATCCTCCTGAGCGACCTCACGGCGCTCACCCAAGCCGCACTCGCGCCCGCCGAAGCCCTGCTGTCGCAAGCGCGCGAGGCGGTTCGCGCGCAGGTCACCGTGGATGGCCGCGTCTCGGGCGCGGCGATGGACGCAGCACAAGGTGCGACCCACGGGCTCGCGTGGCTGGCCACCTATGTCGAATCGCTGCGCCAGATGCAGGGCTGGGCCACGCGGCTCGACGAACAGGCGCAGTTCGGAGAGGTCGAGCAACTGATCCTTCAGATCGCGTTCGGCGAGTATCTCGCCCAGATCGCGGGCGGGATCGCGATGAACCAGGGCGAGATCGCACGCCCCACCGAGATGGGGCTCGATGAGGCTGCGCTCGACGCATTTCGCACGCCCGAGGTGACCACGCTGATCGCGCGCGGCAACACGCAGGCCGCGCGCCTGGCGCTCGTCGCCCTGATGCAGGAGCGCGCCGCCGAGATCACCGTGGGCCGCACCGGGCTCGATGACGAGCTCGAAATGATCCGCGAACAGTTCCGCCGTTTCGCGGTGGAAAAGGTCGAGCCCTATGCCCATGAGTGGCACCTCAAGGACGAGCTCATCCCGATGGAGATCATCGAGGAACTGGCCGAGATGGGCGTCTTCGGCCTGACCATCCCCGAGGAATTCGGCGGGCTCGGCCTCAGCAAGGCATCAATGGTCGTGGTCTCCGAAGAACTGAGCCGCGGTTATATCGGTGTGGGCAGCCTCGGTACCCGCTCCGAGATCGCCGCCGAGCTTATCCTTTGCGGTGGCACCAAGGAGCAGAAGGAAAAGTGGTTGCCCAAGATCGCCAGCGGCGAGACCCTGCCGACGGCGGTATTCACGGAGCCCAATACCGGCTCGGACCTGGGCAGCCTGCGCACCCGCGCCGTGCGTGACGGGAACGGCGACTGGAAGGTGACCGGCAACAAGACCTGGATCACCCATGCCGCCCGCACCCACCTGATGACGCTGCTGGCGCGCACGGTGCCAGACACCAGCGATCACGGTGGCCTGTCGATGTTCCTCGCGGAGAAAGAGCCCGGCACCGACGAAGCCCCCTTCCCCACCTCCGGCATGACCGGCGGCGAGATCGAGGTGCTGGGCTATCGCGGCATGAAGGAATACGAGCTTGCCTTCGACGATTTCCACGTCAAGGGCGAGAACCTGCTGGGCGGCGAGGAAGGCAAGGGATTCAAGCAGCTCATGGAGACCTTCGAGGCCGCCCGCATCCAGACCGCGGCGCGCGCCATCGGCGTGGCGCAATCGGCGCTCGACGTATCTATGCGCTACGCGCAGGACCGCAAACAGTTCGGTAGGTCCCTGATCGAATTCCCCCGCGTCGCCAGCAAACTCGCGATGATGGCGGTCGAGATCATGGTGGCGCGGCAACTGACCTATTTCTCGGCCTGGGAAAAGGACAATGGCCGCCGCTGCGACCTCGAGGCCGGGATGGCCAAGCTCCTGGGCGCCCGAGTGGCCTGGGCCGCGGCCGATAACGGGCTGCAGATCCACGGCGGCAACGGCTTTGCGCTGGAGTACACGATCAGCCGCATCCTGTGTGACGCCCGCATCCTCAATATCTTCGAGGGTGCCGCGGAAATCCAGGCGCAGGTGGTGGCGCGGCGCCTGCTGGGCTGACGCGCGACCCTTGCCAATCCGCCCGGGAGGGGCCAACAAAGGGGCATGGACGGCCATGCCTTCACCCTCGCGGGCGCATCTCTCATCGCGCTGCCCTCGGGCGCGCTCTACTGGGAGGCGCGCAATCTGCTTTGCGTCTCCGATCTGCATCTCGGCAAGGCGCTGCGCCGGGCGCGGGCGGGCGAGCCGCCGCTTCCGCCCTACGAGACGCGCGATACCCTGACCCGGCTCGAATCCGACCTGCGTCGCACCGGGGCGGGCACAGTCATCTGCCTTGGCGACAGCTTCGACGACGCCCAGGCCGCGGATGCCCTGCCCGAGGCGGAAAAGCTGTGGGTCACACGCCTGCAGGCCGGCCGCCGTTGGGTCTGGATCGAGGGCAATCACGATCCCGGCCCGGTCGATCTCGGCGGCGCGCACTTGGCCGAATTACCGAATCCCCCCTTCACCTTTCGCCACATCGCCCGACGCGGCCAAGCTGGCGAGGTATCGGGCCATTACCACCCCAAGATGCGGTTGAGCTTGCGCGGTCAATCGATCAGCCGCCCGGCCTTTCTCATCGACGGCGACCGGGTGATCCTGCCCGCCTACGGCACCTGTACCGGCGGGCTGTCCTGCGACGACCCGGCACTCACCGGGCTGATGCGCCCCGAGGCGCTCGCGGTGCTCACCGGCCCCGTGACCCACGTGTTGCCTATGCGTCGGGACGCGCCTCGAACGGGCGAAGGCTCTCGCGAAAGGCGTCCATGAATTCCAGCGTCAGGAGCGACGGCGCCCCGTGCACCGGCCGGACCAGCGCGAGCCGGTGCGGCACCTCCGGCACGAAAGGGCGGTGGACGAGGCCGCGCGCGGCATAGCCCTCGGCGTCGAGCGCGCTTACCACCGAAACACCCGCACCGCGCAGCACCAGCTCGCAGGCGGCAGTGAACTGGCGTATCTCCAGGATCGGCGTCATCGTCACCCCCGCCCCGAGAAACGTCTCCTCCAGCGCGCGAAAGAACGCGCTGTCGCGCCGGGTGTGGATCATCCGCTCCCCTGAGAGGTCGGCGGGGCCGATCTCTTCGCGTTCGGCCAGTGGGTGACCGGGCGGCAGGATGCAGACGGTGCGCACCGGCACGATCTCGGCCTCGACCGCCGGGTGCCCTTCGAATCCGTCGGTGATGCCGCAATGGAACTGTTCGCCGACGATCCATTCGAGTATGCGCTCGGGGCGGTCAGGCTCCACCGTCAGCGTGACGCCGGGCCGGTCGGCGATGAACCGCGCCAGCACATCGGGCAGGTGCGAGGTCGAAAACCCCGGTAGGCAGGCAAGTCGAAGGTGTCCGGCCTTGCGGTCGTTGAGGCTGCGGCTCAGTTCGCCGATCCGGTCGAGCGTTTCCAGCACGCGGTGGATGTCGGGCAGCAGGAACCGCGCCTCCTGTGTCGGCACCAGCCGCCCGTCGCGCCGCTCCACGAGCGCCAACCCCGTCTCCGCCGCGAGATCGGCCAGCAGCCGGCTCACGGCGGGCTGCGTTATGCCGAGTACCTCGGCCGCGCGGGTCATCGAGCCGGTGACGGCGACACGTTCGAGCGCTTCGAGTTGACGCAGGCGCAGGCGGGCGGACATGGGCAGCTCCGGCGGTGAAATGGTGTGAGGGCAGGGTCGCAGAAGGCTTGTAACAATAATATGATATTATATTAGAGCGTATATTTGCACGGTTGTATTATGTCAATTTCCGTGTAGCGTAGAGCTTGCGTGATCGCCGCGGTCGACAGGGGATGTTCGGCTGCGCTCGTTTTATGGGAGAGGATACCATGCAGAAAACGGCATTTGGCGCGCTTCTGGCCGCCACCACCGCGCTGTCGCCGCTTGCCGCGACGGCCCAGACCGAAATCCAGTTCTGGCACGCCTTTACCGGGCGGCTGGGTGAGCTTGTGGCCGAGCAGGTCGCGACCTTCAACGAAAGCCAGGGCGATTACAGCGTCAACGCCACGCACAAGGGCAACTACTCCGAGACGCTCAATGCCGGGATCGCCGCCTTCCGCGCGGGCGAGCAGCCGCATATCTTGATGGTGTTCGAGGTGGGAACGGCCACGATGATGGGGGCCGAGGGCGCAATCAAGCCGGTCTACGAGGTGATGGACGAGGCAGGCGCGGATTTCGACCCCGACGCCTACATCGGATCGGTCAAGGGCTATTACACCACCACCGACGGCCAGATGCTGTCGCTGCCGTTCAACTCGTCCACCCCGGTCCTGTGGGTCAACCGCGATGCGCTGGAGGGTGCGGGCATCGACCCCGATACCGACCTGAGCACCTGGCAGAATGTAGACGCGGTTCTGGATCAACTGGCCGAGGCGGGGCATGAATGTCCGCTCACCACAGCGTGGCAGAGCTGGATTCACCTCGAGAACCTCTCGGCCTACCACGACGTGCCATTCGCCACGCAGGATAACGGCTTTGCCGGGCTCGACACCGAGCTTGCCTTCAATGGCCCGGTGCAGGTGCAGCATATCGCGCAGATGGGCGAATGGGCCGATGAGGGCAAGTTCATCTATGCCGGCCGCCGCAACGAGGGCGGGGCGAATTTCCGCGCCGGCGAATGCGCGCTCTTCACCGAAAGCTCGGCAGGTTATGCGGGCATCAAATCCGAGGCACAGTTCGAGTTCGATGTGCGCCCGCTGCCCTATTGGGAGGGCGTCGAGGGCGCACCGCAGAACACCATCATCGGCGGGGCCTCGCTCTGGGTGATGGAAGGGCATGAGCCCGCCGAGTACAAGGCCGCCGCGGCATTTCTCAACTTCCTGTCGTCGCCCGAAATCCAGGCCAAATGGCACCAAGACACGGGCTATCTGCCGATCACCACGGCGGCGGGCGAGCTGACCCGCGAACAGGGCTTCTACCAAGAGAACCCCGGCACCGACGTGGCGGTGAAGCAAATGACCGCAAAGGCCCCCACGGCCAATTCCAAGGGCCTGCGACTCGGCTCCTTTGACCAAATCCGCGGCATTATCGACGAAGAGCTCGAGGCCGTCTGGTCAGGCGACAAGGACGCGCAGGCGGCGCTGGACTCCGCGGTCGAGCGCGGCAACCAGCTCCTGCGCCGTTTCGAGCGCGCCAGCAACTAAAGATCGCGGGGGCCGGGCAACCGGCCCCCGGGGCCGCCAAGCATGGAAAAACGTGTCACCTTCAAGGGCTGGCTTCTGCCGCTCTGCCTGATCGCGCCGCAGGTGTTCATCTCTGCGGTGTTCTTCTTCTATCCCGCCGGACAGGCGGTGTGGCAGTCGCTGTTCATCCCCGACCCGTTCGGCCTCTCGTCGCAATTCGTCGGCCTGGAGAATTTTGAATACCTGCTGGGCGACCCCTATTACCGCGCCTCATTTGTCACGACCGCGATCTTCTCGACGCTGGTGACGCTCGCGGCGATGATCCCGGCGCTGTTTCTGGCGGTCATGGCCGACCGGCTGGTGAAATCGGCGAGCGTCTACCGCACACTGCTGATCTGGCCCTATGCCGTGGCCCCGGCGGTCGCAGGGGTGCTTTGGCTCTTTATGTTCAACACGCGCGTGGGTGTCATAGCATGGTATCTGGGGCAGCTGGGCTATGACTGGAATCATGTGCTCAATGAGGGCGAGGCAATGGGGCTCGTCGTCGTCGCCTCGGCCTGGGGGCGCATCAGCTACAACTTCCTGTTTTTCTTCGCAGCCCTGCAAGCGGTGCCCCGTTCGATCATCGAGGCCGCCGCCATCGACGGCGCGCGGTTCTGGCGGCGGTTCTTCACTATCGTGTTGCCACTGCTGTCGCCCACCACGTTTTTCCTGCTGGTGGTGAATATCGTCTATGCCTTCTTCGAGACGTTCGGAGTCATTCACACGATCACCTCGGGTGGGCCGCAACAGGCCACGACGATCCTTGTCTACAAGGTTTTTTCCGACGGGTTCGTGGGGCAGGACCTGGGATCGAGCGCCGCACAATCGGTAATCCTGCTTATTGTGGTGGGGCTGCTCACGGTGCTGCAATTCAAATACATCGAAAAGCGGGTGCATTACTGATGGCGACCGAGATCACGGGCATGGTGGAAAAGCGCGGCATGGGCCTCTGGCTCACGCATGTGGCCATGATCACCGGCGTCCTCGTGATCTTCTTCCCGATCTGGCTGGCCTTCGTCGCCTCCACCGTCAGCCAACCCGAGATCGTGCAGCCACCGATGCCTGTCTGGCCCGGCGACAAGTTCCTTGAGAACTACACGGCCGCGCTCTTTTCCGGTGTCAACGTGCCGGTTGCGGTGATGCTGGGCAATTCGCTGATCATGGCGGTGGGGATCGCCGTGGGCAAGATCATCATCTCGCTTCTGTCAGCCTTTGCCATCGTCTATTTCCGCTTTCCGGGGCGCAACTTCTTCTTCTGGCTCATCTTCATCACGCTGATGCTGCCAGTCGAGGTGCGGATCGTACCCACCTACGAGGTGATCGCGGGGTTCGGCATGCTCAACAGTTATTCCGGCCTGATCTTTCCCCTCATCGCCTCGGCCACCGCGACGTTCCTTTTCCGGCAGTTCTTTCTCACCGTGCCGGACGAATTGGCCGAGGCCGCCCGCGTGGACGGCGCGCGCCCGATGCGGTTCTTCTGGGATATCCTCCTGCCGATGAGCCGCACCAATATCGCAGCACTCTTCGTGATCCTGTTCATCTACGGTTGGAACCAGTATCTCTGGCCGCTGCTGATCACCACCGATCCGTCGATGAACACCATCGTGATGGGCATCAAGCAGATGTTTCCGTCAGGTGACGACGTGGCCGACTGGCCGGTGATCATGGCCACGTCGATCCTTGCGATGGTCCCGCCGGTGGTGGTGGTCATCTCGATGCAGAAACTCTTTATCCGCGGCCTCGTGGACAGCGAGAAATAGGCGACATGGCAACCGTAGAACTGGACGATATCAGGAAACGCTTCGGTCCGACCGAGGTGATCAAGGGCGTCAGCCTCGACGTGGCCGATGGCGAATTCATCGTCATCGTCGGCCCCTCGGGCTGTGGCAAGTCCACATTGTTGCGCATGGTCGCAGGGCTGGAAACTATCAGCGACGGAGAATTGCGCATCAATGGCACCCGCGCCAACGAGCGTGAGCCGATGGACCGCGACATCGCGATGGTGTTTCAGAACTACGCGCTCTATCCGCATATGAGCGTCGCGCAGAACATGGGCTACGGCCTTCGCATCAAGGGGCTTCCCAAGGCGGAGATCGCCGCCAAGGTGCAAGACGCGGCGGAACTCTTGCAACTGACTGAGTTGCTTGACCGCAAGCCCCGGCAGCTCTCGGGTGGGCAGCGGCAGCGCGTCGCCATGGGCCGCGCCATTGTGCGCGAGCCGTCTGTGTTCCTGTTCGACGAGCCACTGTCGAACCTCGACGCCAAGCTTCGGGTGCAGATGCGGCTGGAGATCCGCGAGTTGCAGGCGAAGCTTGGCATCACGTCGCTCTATGTCACCCACGACCAGGTCGAGGCGATGACCATGGCCGACCGCATGATCGTGATGAACGAGGGCCGCGCCGAGCAGGTCGGTACCCCGCTCGACGTCTACGAGCGGCCCGAAAGCCTCTTTGCCGCGCAGTTCATCGGCAGCCCGTCTATGAATGTCGTGGCGGCCGAGGGGCGCGAGAACGGTCTGCATCTGGGCGATATGGTCCTGCCCAACCCTACCGGTGCGCATGGCCCCGTGATGCTCGGGCTGCGCCCCGAGCATCTCTCGCCCGACCCTGGCGGCCCGATCACCATGGAGGTGTTGCTCGCCGAGCCGCTCGGGGCCAACACGCTGCTGCACGGCAGGCTCGCAAATGGCCAGAGCTTCACGGCAAGCCTCCCGGGGGTGCACCGCGCAGGCCAAGGGGGCGAGACACTGCGATTGTCGATTCCGCCTGAAAACATACATGTCTTTGACAGGGAGACGGAGCGGCGGCTGGGATGATTTTGGCCTTGAGCTACCGTTCGGTCTCTGGCCCCGGCGCGGAGTAAAGCCCGCCTCGGCTATCCCGCCGTTTCGCCCTCTGCCGCCGCCTCGATCCGTGCGCGCTCGGCGTCACTCTCGTAGCTGGCCCAGGGTCGGTCAGTAGCAGTGGGCGGCAGGTCACCGGGCTTGCGGGTAAGGTGCAGATGCGTCTTGGCCACGAAATGCCCGGTGATCGGCGCGGTCAGGAACAGGAAGAGCGTGATCATCAGCTCGTGAAACGAGAACTGTCCGACCACGAAATAGAAATACAGCATGGACGCGATCAGCGCTCCTCCCACCCCCAGCGTCGTGGCCTTGGTGGGTGCGTGCAACCGCATCATCGGGTCGGGCAGCTTGATGAGCCCGAAAGAACCCACCAGTCCGAAGATGCCGCTGATGACCAGACAGGCCGATATCACGATCTCGACGATCATCGCGCCCTCCCTATTCGATTATGTCCCCGCGCAGCAGGAAGCGCGTGTAGGACACTGTGGAAATGAAGCCGGTCATGGCGATGATCATCGACGCCTCGAAATACATCGTCGTGCCCTCGAGGATGCCGAAGAGTGCCAGGAGCGCGATGGCGTTGATCACCATCGTATCGAGCGCGAGGATGCGGTCACCCTTGGTGGGCGCGCGCACGACCCGATAGATATTGAGCAGCAGGGCGAGGCCGAAACAGGCGAAAGCGAAGGTCAGCGCGTATCCGATCATTCGAATATCTCCTTCAGCCGGGTCTCGTAGCGCGCCTTGATACCGTCGCGCACGGAATCGGGATCGGGCGCGTCGAGGCAATGCACCAACAGGCTGCGCCCATCCGCCGCCACGTCGCTCGACACGGTGCCAGGCGTCATGGTGATGGTACCCGCCAGCACTGTAATCGCCTCAGGCGAGCGCAGCTCGAGCGGAATGGAAATCCAGGCGGGATGCGTGTTGGCGTTGGACTTGAACAGGATCACGTAGGCCACCTGCACATTGGCCACGCAGATATCCCAGAGCGCGATGAAGATGTACTCCACGATCCGCGGCAGGCTGCGAAGCTTGGGCCGGTTGGGCCAGTAGGGCGCGGTTACGAGCGGGATGATCAGCCCGAGGATCGCACCGAGTACGAGGTTCCCCAACGTTACCTTGTTGACCAGCATCTGCCAGACCACGATCAGCAGCAACGTCAGGAACGGATGGGGCAGGATCTTGCGCAGCATCGTCTCTCCTCCCTCAGCCCTGTCCCAGAACGGCTTCGATATAGACGGCGGGCGCGTGCAACTGCGCCGCCGTCGCCTCCAGATAGCCCATCACCGGCCCCGCGAATACCGAAAGCGCCACGATCCCGGCCAGTAGTCCGAAGGCCGCGACCAGCGGCAGTGCCGGTTGCGGCACGGGGTGCGTTTCCGGTTCGCCCCCATTCACCTTCCAGAACACGACGCTGCCCGCCTGCGCGAACCCCAGCACGGCCACCAGCGAGGTAACCAGCACCGCGCCCCAGATCAGCCAGACATCTGCCATTTGGCGGGTGGCATCCAGGATCAGCAACTTGCCGACGAAGCCCGAAAACGGCGGCAGCCCCGCCACGGCGATCGCTGCGCCGAACCACAGCGCCGCCAGCATCCCGTGCTGCGCCATCCGCGGCCCCGGCTTCAGCGCGCCCGCCAGCACGCCGCGCCGCTCGCGCACCAGATCGACAACCACAAACAGGAGCGCCCCGCCCAGTGTCGAATGGATCGCGTAGTAAAGCGCCGCTGCCGTCGATTGCGGTGTGAATACCGCCACCGCGATCAACAGTGTTCCCATCGACCCGATCGAGGCAAAGGCCGCCAGCCGCCCCAGTCGCCTAGCCCCGAGAATGCCGATCATCCCCGCCGCCAGGGTGAGAAGTGCGCCATAAAGCAACACGTCGTCAATCAGGTTGGTGGTGACGTCGAGATCGGGGCCAAAAATCAGCGTGTAGAAGCGCAGGATCGCGTAGGCGCCGATCTTGGTCATGATGGCAAAGAGCGCGGCCACCGGCGCGGGCGCCTCCGCATAGGTGTTGGGGAGCCAGAAATGCAGCGGCAAGAGCGCCGCCTTGATCGCGAAGACGAGGAACAGCAACATCGCACCGACCCGCAACAGCGCGCTGTCCTCGACAGGGATTTCAGCCGCGCGCACCGCAAGGTCGGCCATGTTGAGCGTACCAGTCACGGCATAGAGCGTGCCAAGCGCGAACAAAAACAGCGTCGAGCCCAGCAGGTTGTAGATGACGTATTGCACCCCTGCCTTGAGCCTGCGCGCGCCGCCCGCGTGGATCATCAGCCCGTAAGAGGCGATGAGCAGCACCTCGAAAAATACGAAGAGGTTGAACGCGTCGCCGGTAAGGAACGCGCCACAGATTCCCATGAGCTGAAACTGCCACAGTGCGTGGAAATTGCGCCCCCGCTGATCCCAGCCCGTCCCGATGGCATAGAGCAGCACGACGAGAGCCAGCACCGCCGTCAGCAGCACCATCATCGCCGACAGCCGGTCGAGCACCAGTACGATCCCGAAGGGCGCTGGCCAGTCGCCCAATTCGTAGACACTGATGCCGCCCCTTGCGGCCGTCACGGCCAGCGCCAGCGCGATGGCCAGGAGCGCTACGCAACTCGCTACCGAGAACACCCGTTGCAGCGCCGGATGATGCCGCATCGCCAGTGTCAATATCGCCGCCATGATCGCCGGCAGAACCACGGGCGCGATGATCCAGTGGCTCATGCCTCGCCCTCCCGGCTCTCATCCTCGGGGGGCAGGCTCACATCGTCCGAGCGCGACGACAGGTAGGCCCCCAGCGCCAGTATCACCACCACGGCCGTCATTCCGAAGGAGATCACAATGGCGGTTAGCACCAATGCCTGCGGCAGCGGATCGGTATAGATCTCGACACCCTTGCGCAGGATAGGCGGTGCATCGACGACAAGCCGCCCGGTCGCGAACAGGAAGAGATTGACAGCGTAGGTCAGGAGCGACAGTCCGATGATCACCGGAAAGGTCCTGAGCCGGAGCACGAGATACAGCCCCGCCGCCGTCAGGACCCCGATGGTCGTTGCCATGAGCAGTTCCATATCAGCCCCCCCCGCCGCTCTCGCCGGTCTCTTCGCGTGCCGGGTCGACGTCCATCGGCAAGACGTTGACAGTCTCGCCGGTGCGCCGCGCCATGCTCGACAGGCTCTGAAGCGCGAGCATCACGGCCCCCACCACCGTGAGGAACACGCCCAGGTCGAAGGCCATCGCAGTAGCCCATTCGAATTCCTCTATGGGCGGGTAATGCAAATAGCCGTAATCCGAGGTCAGGAATGGCCGCCCGGCGAGCCACGCACCGACACCGGTCAGCGCTGCGATCAGCACACCAAGGCCGATGGTGGCGTGATAGGTTACGCGCTGCCGCGCCTCCGCCCAGCCATAGCCCGAGGCCATGTATTGCATGAGAAACGCGATGGCCACGATCAGCCCGGCGATGAAGCCGCCGCCCGGCTCGTTATGCCCGCGCAGGAAGATGTAAGCCCCCACCATCAGCGCGATGGGCATCATTACGCGGGTTGCCACCACCATCATCAGCGGGTGGCGGTCGCCCGCCTGCCCCTCGGGGTTGGTGTCCGGGCCCCAGTTCGCCAGCCAGCGCCCGCCCTCGCCGCGCAGCACCGTGTCGGTCAGCGCGAAGATGATCAGCGCCGCGATGCCCAACACGATGATCTCGCCGAACGTGTCGTAGCCGCGGAAATCCACGAGGATAACGTTGACGACGTTGGTGCCACCGCCGCCCTTGTAGGAATTGGCGAGGTGAAAGGCCGAGATGCTCTCGAAGGCGAAATCACGCACCAGGATCGCATAGGTGAGCCCGGTCACGGCCACACCGCCCATCACCGCGACCGCCCCATCGCGCAGCCGCCGTGCAGGGTGGCTCTCGGCGGGGGTCTCGCGCGGTAGGAAGTTGAGCGCCAGCAACAGCAGGATAATGGTTACCACCTCCACCGAAATCTGCGTAAGCGCGAGGTCAGGGGCCGAGAAGTAGACGAAACTCAGCGACACCATCAACCCCACGATCCCCAGAAGCACCAGTGCCGTAAAGCGGGCGCGATGATAGACCACCAGGAGCGCGGTCGCCACCAGCAGGAGCACCCAGCCCACTGCCGGCACCAGCGCTACCGGCAACGGCTCGCGCGTGGGCGGTGCCATTCCGCCGGCCTGCCAGGCGAACCAGCCCAGCACTGGAACCACCACCGAGAACACGACGGCGTTGCGCATCAGGCTACCATCGTGCACCCCGTCGGTAAGTGCCGTGCTCGCCCGCGTCACCGTACGGGTCACGGCGTCGAACATGGTCTTGGCTTCGGGGCGTGGGGTGGCGTTCCACATCCGCATAAGGGGTGCGTGCAGCGCCAGCAGCACCGCCCCGCCAGCGACCGCGATCACTGACATCCAGAAGGCGGGCACCAACCCGTGCCAGTGATATATCTTGACGTGTGGGTCCGCCTGCGTAACCGCCTGAGCGCTGATCTTTACCAGATCGCCTGCGAATGTCATCGGCATGAAACCGATGAGGATCACCAGCACTGTCAGAAACGCGGGCGCGGCCCACATGCCGAAGCCGGGATCATGGGGAGGCGCCGGATAATCGTGCCGCCTGCGCCCAAGGAACACGTGCGCTATGTAGCGAAACGAGTAGGCCACCGAGAACAACGCGCCGAGCGTGGCCACCGCCCCCATCATCCACGCCGGACCAATCCAGTACGTATGGGCCACCTCCTCGAGCATCATTTCCTTGGAGAGGAACCCGTTGAGTGGTGGGATGCCCGCCATAGACAGCGCCGCCACCGTGGCGATGGTGAAGGTGATCGGCATCAGGTGCCGCAGCCCACCCAGCCGCTTGATGTCGCGGGTATGCGCCTCGTGATCGACGATCCCCGCGGTCATGAAGAGCGCGGCCTTGAAGGTCGCGTGGTTGATGATGTGGAACATCGCCACCACCGCCGCCGCCTTGGTCCCCAACCCCAGAAGCATGGTGATGAGGCCAAGATGACTGACCGTGGAGAAGGCCAGAAGCGCCTTGAGATCGTCCTTGAAGAGCGCGATCTTGGCACCGATCACCATTGTGATCAGACCTGTCGAGGCCACGATCCAGAACCATTCCGGCGTCCCCGCCAATACCGGCCACATCCTCGCCATCAAGAACAGCCCCGCCTTCACCATCGTAGCTGAGTGCAGATAGGCCGAGACCGGCGTCGGCGCGGCCATGGCGTGCGGCAGCCAGAAGTGGAACGGGAACTGCGCCGACTTGGTGAAGCAGCCCAGCAGGATCAGGATCAGCGCGGGCAGGTACATCGGGCTCGCCTGAATGGCGTCCTTCTGCGTCAGGATCACGCTCAGGTCATAGCTTCCGGCGATATTGCCGAGGATCAGCATCCCCGCGATCATCGCCAGCCCGCCAAGCCCCGTCACCACGAGCGCCATGCGCGCGCCCTGCCGCCCCTCGGGTAGGTGCTTCCAGTAGCCGATGAGCAGGAAGGACGAGAGCGACGTCAGCTCCCAAAACACCAGCAAAAGCAGGATGTTGTCGCTGAGAACGATTCCCACCATCGCGCCCTGGAATAGCAGCAGGTAAGTAAAGAACTGCCCCATCGGATCCTCGCGCGACAGGTAGAACCGCGCGTAGAGGATGATGAGAAGCCCGATCCCGAGGATCATCCCGGCAAACAAGAGCCCCAGCCCGTCGAGCATGAAATTCACGTTGAGGCCGAGCGACGGCAGCCAGTCGATGCCAAAGGTCAGCACCTCGCCGCGCATCACCGATGGCACACAGAGCATGAGCAGCGTGAGCGCGAGAATGGTCGGCGCGGCGGTGAAGGCGGTGCAGGTGTTGCGCCCCGCCTGTATCATCAACCCCGGAAGCAGCGCGCCCAGAAACGGCAGCGCCGCGATGATCGGCAAGAACCCTGCGGCGCTTTCCATGGCGGCCTGCCCCCTGTCCCGTGGCCCGCTCCTCAAGCCGCGCCTGATAACCGGCGCAGGTCGGACCCTCTCGCGTTAGGAAGCAAGTATAGGCATGGACCGGCACGCAACAAGCCGATTCCGACATTGCAGATTGCAGAATCGGCGCACGGTTCAGAGCCTGTCAGAGAATTCGTCGAGTACGGCAGCATAGACCGCGTGCTTGAACGGCACGATATGCGTCAGCAGGTCCTCGGGCGGCAGCCAGCGCCACTCGGAAAATTCCGGGTGTTCGGTGGCGATGTTCACATCCGCGTCCTCCCCCAGAAACCGCATGAGCAGCCATTTCTGTTCCTGCCCGCGAAAGCGCCCCTTCCAGATCCGCG
The DNA here is from genome assembly GCF_004126395.1 of Roseovarius sp. A46. NCBI lineage: Bacteria > Pseudomonadati > Pseudomonadota > Alphaproteobacteria > Rhodobacterales > Roseobacteraceae > Roseovarius > Roseovarius sp. A46. The sequence continues at coordinate 16,683 of NZ_PVWS01000018.1, forward strand.
GAACCAGATCGTGGGGCAGGTCATAGCGCAGCCAGTCCGCGGTCTCGGCCTCTACACACACCTTATCGGGCGTCACGCCGGCTTCCTCCCACAGCTCGCGCAGCGCCGCGTCGCGCGTCGTCTCGCCCGCGTCGATACCTCCCTGCGGCATCTGCCAAGCGGGGGAATCGTTGTCGATGCGCTGCCCGACAAAGACTTCACCCGCGCGGTTGGCGAGCATGACACCGACACAGCGGCGATACGGCAGGCGGGCAATTTCCTCAGGGGTCATGACAATCCTGTAAGGTGGCTTTGGAGGGCACAGTGCGGGGCGGCCCCGCAGAGGTCAAGACAGCCCGGCGCGCCCCCGTTGCCCGGACACCCATCCGTGACTATACGTCCGGCGCGCGGCGCGCTATGGGGAGCCATGCGCCTTTTCCTTCTGACCTCGCTCACCATGATCGCCTTCGCCGCCAATTCGGTCCTGAACCGCATGGCGCTTGCCGGCGGCAGCATTGACGCGGCAAGCTTCGGCACAATCCGGCTTATTGCAGGGGCAGTGATGCTAGGGGGATTATGCATCGCCCTGCGCGGCGGGCTGAGGCTTGGCGGGGCGGGGCGGGCGATCGGCGTGCTGGCGCTCCTCGTCTATATCTACGGCTTCTCCGCTGCCTATATCGCGCTCGATGCAGGGCTCGGCGCACTCATCCTGTTCGGCGTGGTGCAGATCACCATGTTCGCGGGCGGCCTCGTCGCGGGCGAGGCCACGCCGACACGCCGCTGGATCGGGGCGGCGCTGGCCTTTGCAGGCCTTACCTGGCTGCTCTGGCCCGGAGCGGGACCGCAGGTCAGCGTGCTGCACGGCCTGTCGATGGCCGCCGCGGGCGTCGGCTGGGGCCTCTACTCGCTGGCCGGACGGCGCGAACCCGATGCGCTTCAGGCCACGGCGGCCAATTTCATCCTCGCCGCGCCGCTGGGGCTTGTCGTGGGCTTCGCCCTGCCTGCGGGCGCGTCCGGCACGCATGCCGGCACCGAGGGCATTGCGCTCGCCATCCTGTCGGGGGCGGTCACGTCCGGCCTCGGCTACGCGCTGTGGTATCGCGTGTTGCCGGGGCTCGACTCGGCGGTCGCCGCGGTGGCGCAACTGACGGTGCCGGTGATCGCTGTGGCGGGTGGCATGATTTTCCTCGGAGAGAGTATGGGACTGCAAACCCTGCTCGCCAGCGCACTGGTGCTGGGCGGCGTAGCGGTTTCGGTGCTGCGACTCAGGGGCTGACGAGGCGTTCCAAAGGATCGTAGCCCATCCCCCGTGCAAAGGCGACCCGCGCAAGGCTGTCGGGCTTGACCCGAAGCGCCGCCATCTCCTCGCGCGTGACCCAGGACCGACGGCTCACCACGCCCTCGGGGTCGCACCAGTCGTCACGGAGCGCCCCGCTGACGAGACGGCAGCGAAAGAACACCTCGACCTGGTGAAAGCCACTCTCGGGCGCGTGGAACTCGTTGACGAGGCAAGGCGCACCCACCGAGATTACCAACCCCGTTTCCTCGTACACCTCGCGCATCAGGTTCTCGGGCAGCGAGGCATGGGTCTCGACCCCGCCGCCGGGCGCGCACCACAGGGCGCTCGCGGCATCTCTGAAGGCGTTGACCAACAATAGCCGCCCGTCCTCGACGATCACGGCGCGCACGGCCAAGCGGGGCTCGGGCATGATACAGACACTCCGGTTGCGGGGCCACCGGAGACTAGCAGGCGACGTGCGGCGCGCAAGCAAGGGGTTGACCACGCGCGCTCGGTTGTCGACATCTTGCCGGTAACCGCCGCACCCCAACCGGAGAGATGCCCGATGCCAGCCCCTGATACCGCCGCGCTGGACTTCCTGCGCACCCGCCGGTCGCGTCCGGCCAAGACACTCGGCCTGCCGGTACCGGATCGCGTAGCCCTGCGGCCGCTGCTCGAAATGGCGCTGCGCTGCCCCGATCATGGCAAGCTCGAGCCATGGCGGCTCATCGTGCTCGACCGCGCGGCACTTGAGCGCATTGCCGGGCTCGTGGAGAGCTGCGGCAACCGGCTCGGGAAGAGCGCGGCCGATATCGACAAACAGCGCGCTCAATTCGCCGACGCGCATCTCGCCGTAGCAGTGATCTTCTCGCCCAAGCCCTCCGACAAGGTGCCCGCCGTCGAACAGGGCCATTCCGCCGCCTGCGTGGCCTACGGGCTGCTGAACGCGGCGCTCGCGGCGGGCTGGGGGGCCAACTGGCTCACCGGCTGGGCCAGCCACGATACTACCTTTGCCCGCGAAGCACTCGGGCTTGAGACTGAGGAGCGGATCGTCGGCTTCATCCACATCGGCACTGAAACCGCTGCCCCGCCCGAACGCCCGCGCCCCGACACCAACGCCCTCACCACCTGGATGGACGCATGATCTTCACCGCCTTTCTCAAGACACTTGGCCAGATCGGCGACCGACGCTTCCGCCGGGTGCTGCTTCTGGGGATAGGGCTCACCCTCGCGGTGCTGATCGCCGCCTATGTCGCCGTCATATGGCTCATTCAGGGGATGGTGGGCGATACCGCCGTGCTGCCCGTGATCGGCGAGGTGACATGGCTGGGCGACTTGCTGAGCGGGGCGTCGTTGTTCCTTATGATGGTGCTGTCTGTGTTCCTGATGGTGCCGGTGGCCTCGGCGATCACCTCGATGTTTCTCGACGAGGTGGCAGCGGCGGTGGAGGACCGCCACTATCCCGGCCTGCCACCGGTGGCGGGCGCCTCTTTCGGCGAAGGGCTCAAGGACACCGTCAATTTCCTTGGGGTCATCATCCTCGCCAACACGCTGGCGCTGATCCTCTACGCGATCTTCACGCCCTTCGCGGTGTTCATCTTCTGGGGGCTCAACGGCTACTTGCTAGGGATGGAGTATTTCACCCTTGCCGCCATGCGCCGCGAAGGGCGCGTCGCCGCGATCCGCCTTCGCAAGAAAAACCGGCTGACGATCTGGGCGGCGGGGGTGCTGATGGCGATGCCACTCTCGGTGCCGGTGGTGAACCTGCTGATCCCGATCCTCGGGGCCGCCACCTTTACCCATATCTACCACGCTATCCGGCGGAAGGCGGGCCCATCCGGTTGAACAAGTCGATATCGCGCACCGATATCATCCCCGACAGGATCACGTATGCACAAATCGCCCACAGGATCGCGGCAATGCCGGTGGTGATCCACGCCTTTTTCTTCAGGTGATGATGCTCGGGCGATCCGGCCTGCGTGCCGGGCACGATGCGGCCCAGATCGCCCTGCGTCTGGATGCGGACCGGGAGCACCACAAAAAAGGTCAGAAACCAGATCACCACGTAGAGCACGATGGCCGAGGTAATACCCATCAGACCTGCTCCAACTCGGTCAGGGTGCCGTTCATGTCCTTGGGATGCAGGAACAGCACCGGCTTGCCGTGGGCACCGATCTTCGGTTCACCATCGCCCAGCACTCGCAAACCGCTGGCCTTGAGCTGGTCGCGCGCGGCGAGGATGTCCTCGACCTCGTAGCAGACATGGTGGATGCCGCCCGCGGGGTTCTTGTCGAGGAAGCCTTGGATCGGGCTGTCCTCGCCGAGCGGATAAAGAAGCTCGATCTTGGTGTTAGGCAATTCGATGAACACAACCGTCACGCCGTGATCGGGCTCGTCCTGCGGTGCGCCGACATTGGCACCCAGCGCATCGCGGTACTGCGCGCTCGCGGCCTCGAGGTCGGGCACGGCGATGGCGACATGGTTGAGACGTCCGATCATTTCCTGGCTCTCCTGTGGTCCCGGGGCTGGGGCACGTTATGGGGATGATAGGCGCGGCTGGCAAGCGGACGAGCCGCCGCAGCCGCCCATTAACCACACGTTCACCAATGCCGGGCCATGCTTCCGGCAAACGGAGCAAGAAGGGATCACTAGCATGCGCGATCGCGACAGTCTCGCCCCCCGCCCCGCACAGGGCACCGCGCGCCCGCTTCTGGGCATGACCGTCCTCGTGGTGGAGGACAGCCGCTTCGCCTCCGAGGCGCTGCGGATCATGTGCCTGCGCAGCGGCGCGCGCATCCGCCGCGCCGACAGCCTCGGGGCGGCGTGGCGCCACCTGCAGGTCTACCGCCCCTCGGTCATCCTCGTCGATGCCGGGTTGCCTGACGGGTCGGGGTTGGGTCTCGTGGCTTCGCTTGCACAGGCTAGGCCGCGGATCGGCACGATTCTGGCGATGAGCGGCACACCCGGCATGGCCGAGGCCGCGCGGGAGTCGGGGGCGGACGGGTTCCTCGCCAAGCCGCTCGACCGCCTTGATCTGTTTCAGGCCGAAATCCTGCAGCATCTACCGCCGGGTCATGGCACGCCGGGGCCGCGCGCGCTCGCACCTGATCGCATCGCACCGGACCCTCTCGCCTATCGCGACGACCTTGACCAGATGCGCGACCTGCTCGGCGACAAACCCGACGATGCGGCGCTGAGCTATGCCGCGCAGTTCCTCTCTGGCGTGGCGCGCGATGCGGGCGACAGCACGCTCGCCCGCGCGGCCAGAGGGCTCACCGGCCCCGACGCAACCTCTTGCCTCGCCCATGTCATGGGTCTGATTGACCGGCGGCTCGCCGAACGGGCCGCGCTCTGAGCTGATGGTGCGCGGCGCAAGGGGAGAGGTGTCGACCCCCGGTCAGTTGTGGCCTTGAGCGGACCTTCAGGACACTCCCCCGCACGGCTCAGCGCCGGATAGTACGACTGCGCCAGGTCAAATCCACCTCCGAGGGAGATCGTCTCCGACGACGTCTCACACCCCTCATGCCGCTGTCATGCCGCACGCGTCATCGCCAGCGCAGTGGCCTCGTATGACTTCAAAACCGGCCAGAGCGGGCGGGGATGTTCGGGAAGGCGCGCGCGGTTGAGCCCGGCCAGAAGGCTCATCGACACGATCTCGGGCTTGCGCCGTATCCGCCCCAGGTACAGGCTCTCGGTGCGCGTCCCCACGGCCTCGATCTCCTCGTGTTCCGGCAGCACCAGCCCGTGATAGCAGGTGAGCGGCCCCGCCTCTGCATAGACGGCGGCCGATCCGTTGACGAGGTGACAGGCCGCGACCAGCACCGCCTCCGAGCCGAAGAGGTATTCCACGTCCGAGCCGCCGATGACCAGCCTCTGATGCGGCGCAACCACGATATCGGCGCGCAGACCGAAATATGGCGCGCGCAACCGCACGGGCCGAAAACTGCCCGCTGACGGCACGCTGCGCCACAGCCGGTGCAGCACCGGCACCACCGCCCCGCCGGTGCCGCGCACGCAATCGCCACGCCGCAACCGTCCCGCTTCGACATATCCCCCCGGGGTGCGCACAGGCACCTCGCCCACAAGCCCCGGCATCGGCCCGACCGGCTCGACCTCGTCGGAGAGCGCCGCAAAGATAACTTCCGGGTCAAGATGCCGCTGCCGTGGGTCGGTGAACGCCGTGCGCAGGTCGGCTAGCGGCATGGGATGCGGTGGCGGCACGGTGATGCTGCGCACCCCGATGATCCCGGGCCGTTCCAGCGACAGCCGCCCCCAACGCCCCGGGGCATCCCAGCTATAGCTGATGCGCAGGCTGTCGCTGCGGTCATCGGGCCGGAACGGCAGGATGGCGTGGCGGACGTCGCGCTCCTGCGTCTCGACAAGCGCCACGCCGCCCGATGGCAAGAGTTGCAGCGAGAAGCCACCGTTCCACGGATGCGTGCGCCCGAAGGACAAGAGCGTCTGCGGCCGCCGACCGATCGCGGGGCGTGTCTCCAGAAGCAGCGTGCCGCGCGGCAGCAGCGCGGTCGGATCGGCGGTTTGCGGCCCCTGACGCCCCGTATCGCCGATCCCGCGGGGGGCAAATTGCCCGCCATCGCGACCGGTCAGCGCGATCCAGCCCATCTCAGGCCGCCTGCCCCGGATGCAACAGAAGTCGCGCCTCGAAGGGCCGCAGCGTGCGCCGCGCTGCCGGGCTGTAGCCCGCCCCGGTCGCCGGGTCGATCTCGGGAAAGAGCGCGCATATCTCGGCGACGATGCCGGCCTCGAAACACTGCGCCGTCTGCGGCCCCGGCAGGAAACTCTCGGTAGCGAGTCCGCCCGACCAGATCACCTGATGCCGGTCGAACATCAGGTGAACATAGGTGACCTCGCCCCCCGCGACGCGACGCACCGTTCGGTCGTTGACCAGGTCGCGCGCCGCAACCAGCACCTCGCTCTCACCAAACAAAAGCTCGGCCAGCGCATCGCGCACCAGCACCCTGTGCAGCGGCGAAAGCCACGTCTCGTCATGCCGCCCGAACGTGTCTGCGGCGATGCGGATCGGCGCGAACGCGCCCGTCGCCGCCACTGTCCGGCTGCCGGTCCAACGCAGTGGCTGCGCCCCTTGGTCGCGGGTGAGCACCAGATCGCCGGGCTGCAATTCCTCAACCGGCACATCGCCCTCTGGCGTGCGGATGCGCGTTCCGGCGACGAAGCAAGGCACCGAATCGACCGTGACAAACCCGGTATCGGACGGTCCGGTGCTGCTCTCCACCCCGTAGGTAAAGGTAAACTGCTCGGTGTCGCCATCGCCGATCGCCGTTACCGTGCCATCGGCGTTGAGCTGGATTTGCTGCCCCGAGGACAGCGTCACCACGTCACCTGCCGCCACCGCCTGCCCATTGAGATGGGTGATCGTCAGCGTGCCGCCGGTGTCGTTGACATCATTGCCCAGCACATCGATGACGCGCGATCCGTCGGGAAAAAGCGTGGCGCTGTCATCCTGCGCCACCAGTGCGGTCTGCGCACTGTCCGCCGCGATCAGCACGGTGGAATCGTAGCTGCTGTCGGCGACATCGGCGATGCCGATGCGGATATCGTTCTCCTCGCCCGCATTGACGGGGATGGTTAGCGAGAGGGTGAGCGTGACCCCGTCCATCTCGGTGTTGAACTGGTCGGAGGTGTTGTCCTGGAAAAGGTTCCCGTTGGTACCTCCGTTAATGTTGCCCGGGTCGATATCGCCATTCCCCAGAGACAGCGGCACCAGATCGCCATTGACCCAGACCCCAAAGAAATCCTGGAACGCGCTCGATGCGAATTCGGGGTATTCCTCCGAGGCAAAGACAAACTGCATCGTCATCACGTTACCGGTGGGCACGAAGGTAACGTCGAGATAGGAGGCGTCATAGGTGAACGTGCCCGCGGCGGCGTTGAAATCGCTCACGCCGTTCGGCCCGCTGGAGTTGGTCGTGGCGCTACTCGACAGGTTGGACTGGAACGGGTTGTCGTTGGTGAAACCGCGCAGGTCGCCGGTCGAGAACATCACGCCCGTATCGCCCGGCACCACGCCCGGAGAGATCGCGTTGCCGTCGGTGTAGATGCCCGAGGAATCACGGTCCCCGGTGTAATTCGCGCTGAGGATCGTGACCCCGTCACCGAAGATGGTCTCGGCCATCTCCATGTCGGAGGCCTTGCGATCAATCGGAAGTTCTACACCTGCAACCATGTCCTGCCCACCTCGTTCAGGGGAGGCAGGATGCGCGGCTTTGACGTGTCCAGAATGCCGCAACGCATCGCCAGGATGACGTGCCGCCGGTCTATCCAATCTGGGTCCGCCCGTCCGTTTTCCGGATCTTCGAACCCCGTCTCCGCTCGTCTCGACCTGCCTCGGTCTTTGTTTTATCAAGTGATAGCAAATCTTTCCCGTATTGTTAAGGTTTATCCGTTCGTCTTGCCATTTGCACCAACGCGCGATCCGCGCTAGGCGACGCGCATCGCAAGCAAAGGTCCGGCCATGTCTTCGTCCCCTCTCGATCCCGCGCGCCTCACCGCCGATCTCATTCGCTGCCCCTCGGTTACGCCCGAAGAGGGCGGTGCGTTGCGGTTACTGGATGATATCCTGACCGGCGCGGGCTTTGCCTGCACCCGCGTGAACCGCGGCGGGATCGCCAATCTGTTCGCCCGCTGGGGGCCAAAGGGCGCGGAGCGGTCGTTCGGGTTCAATGGGCACACCGATGTGGTCCCCGTGGGCGACGAGGCTGCGTGGTCGGTGCCGCCGTTCGGCGCGGTGGAAAAGGACGGGATGCTCTGGGGGCGCGGGGCGACAGACATGAAGTCCGGCGTCGCTGCCTTCGTCGCCGCGGCTGTGGATTTCGTGGTCGAGACGCCACCCGACGGCGCGGTTATCCTCGCCATCACCGGCGACGAGGAGGGGGACGCCGTGGACGGCACGCGCGCCCTGCTCGACTGGATGGACGAGAATGACGAGCGCATGAGCGCCTGCATCGTGGGCGAGCCCACCTGCCCTGATCGCATGGGCGAGATGATCAAGATCGGGCGGCGCGGCTCGCTCTCGGCCTGGATCACGCTCACCGGTGTGCAGGGCCATTCCGCCTATCCGCACCGGGCGAAGAACCCCCTGCCCGCCATGGCCCGATTGATGGACCGGCTGGCCTCGCACACACTTGACGAGGGCACCGAGCATTTCGACCCCTCGACGCTGGCCGTCGTCACCATCGACACCGGCAACCCGGCCACCAACGTGATCCCAGGCCAATGCCGCGCCACGGTCAATATCCGCTTCAACGACGCCCATGACAGTGCAAGCCTCATCGCCTGGATACAGGCGGAGATCGGGCGAGTGGCGGCTGAATTCGGCGTCACTGGCGAGATGCAGGTCAAGGTCTCGGGCGAGTCGTTCCTCACGCCCCCCGGCCCGCTCTCCGATCTGGTGGCACGCGCGGTCGAGGCGGAAACAGGCGCCACGCCAGTGCTGTCGACCACTGGCGGCACCTCGGATGCGCGGTTTGTAAAGGATCACTGTCCGGTGGTGGAATTCGGCCTTGTCGGCCAGACCATGCACCAGGTGGACGAGCGGGTGGAGATTGACCAGATACACCAACTCAAGGCAATCTATACACAGATTTTACGCGATTACTTCACATGACGCGACAATCCCTCGTCGTGATGGTCAAGGAGCCGCACCCGGGCCGCGTCAAGACACGGCTGGGGCGTGAGCTGGGGATGATCGCCGCCGCCTGGTGGTTCCGCCATCAGGTCGCCCGCCTGCTGCGCCGGGTGGAAGACCCGCGCTGGCGACTGGTGCTGGCGGTCAGCCCCGATGCGGAGGGGCTGGCGAGCCGCGTCTGGCCCGCGCACCTGCCGCGCATGCCCCAGGGCAAGGGCGATCTCGGGGACCGGATGCGGCGCATCTTCCGTAGCCTGCCGCCGGGGCCCGTGTGCATCGTCGGCGCAGATATTCCCGGAATCGACCGGCCACACATCGCCCGCGCCTTTGCCGCGCTCGGGGGGCATGACGCGGTGATCGGCCCGGCACCGGATGGCGGCTACTGGCTTATCGGGCTCAAGCGGACGACGACGGTGCCCGCCCGGCTGTTCGAGGGTGTGCGATGGTCGAGTGCTCATGCCCGCGCCGATACGGTCGCAAGCTTGGGGCGATGCCGTGTGGCGCTCGTCGATACGCTGAGCGACGTGGATGAGGCCCGCGACCTCAGCCCCGCAGCCGCCCAAAGACCAGCCGCAAGATTTCCACCAGCCCCTGCGCGTCCGCCCCGGTAAAGGCTGCGGGCCGATCGCTGTCGATATCCAGCACGGCGATGATATCCCCCGACCCATCTCGTACCGGCAACACGATCTCCGAACGGGTCGAGGAAGCGCAGGCGATATGGCCGGGAAAGGCGTCCACGTCATCGACAAGCTGCACGTCGCCGGTCCGCGCCGCCGCCCCGCAGACCCCGCGCGAGAACGGGATTTGCAGGCAGCCATGCCCGCCCTGGTAGGGCCCGATCTTGAGCATTTCCGGCCCGGTGACGCGGTAAAAGCCCGTCCAGTCGAACCGGTCATCGGCATGGTGCAGTTCGCAGACCAGGGTAGCCATGAGCGCGACCGCGTCCGTCTCGCCCTCGGTCAGCGCCGCGATGGTCTTGATGATGCTGTCGTAATCTATGGTCATTGCGGCGGTATGCCATGTCGCGCGCGAGGGCGCCAGTGACCCGGTTGCTTCCCGGCCCTCTCCCGTGGCAGGCCCGCGCCCCGAGAACCGAACCGATGCCCATCCAAGGAGTGACCATGCCCCGCCTGACCCTCCAGCGCAACGTGACCCGCGATCTTGCCCCGCTGGCCCGCCTTCTGAGCGATCCCGACGACCTGACCCTCGTCAATCCGCATGCCGCTCATCCCTTCGATCCGGGCGAATGGGCGATGAAATGGGTGGGCGAGCGCGACGATGAGACCTTCTACCTGCTCGACGAGGACGGGCGCGAGGTGGGCTTCTTCGCGCTGCGCGTGGGCATCGGCCCGGAGGTGCGGCACCTGACCTACGTCTTCGTCGAGGAACGGATGAGGGGCGGCACGGGTGAGGAACTGGCCCGACTCGCCGAGGAGGCGGCGCAGGACCTCGGCGCGCTGTCGATAACGCTCAAGGTCGAGTTGGAGAACGAAGTGGCGCTCAACCTCTACCGCAAGGCAGGATACGAGGAACTGTCGCGCCGCGGCGGCATGGCCACGATGCGGCGCGATCTGGACGGTTAGGCGCGCTCGATGGCGATGGCCGTGCCCTCGCCCCCACCGATGCAGATGGCGGCCACGCCGCGCTTCAGCCCCCGCGTTTCCAGCGCATTCAGCAGCGTCACCATGATCCGCGCACCCGAAGCCCCGATCGGATGGCCCAGCGCGCAGGCCCCGCCGTTGACGTTGACCCGCTCGCGCGGCAGCCCCATCTCGTGCATGAACGCCATCGGCACCACGGCAAACGCCTCGTTGACCTCCCACAGATCCACATCCTCGACGCCCCAGCCCAGGCGCTTGAGCAGCTTCTGCGCCGCCGGCACCGGCGCGGTGGTGAACCAGCCCGGCGCCTGCGCGTGGCTCGCGTGACCGAGGATGCGCGCGCGAACGTTCAAACCCTGCGACTCCGCCGACTCCGCCGAGGCAAGCACCAACGCCGCCGCTCCGTCGCTGATCGAGGAGGAATTGGCGGCCGTCACCGTGCCGCCCTCGCGGAACGCCGGCTTGAGCTGCGGGATCTTGTCGGGCCGCGCCTTGGCGGGCTGTTCGTCGGCGGAGATCACCACCTCGCCCTTTCGGGTCTTGAGCGTTACCGGAGTGATCTCGCCTTCGAAGGCGCCGGATTTCTGCGCGTCGAGCGCTCCTTGCAGCGAGCCTATGGCGTACTCGTCCTGTGCCTCGCGGGTAAACTGGAACTTTTCGGCGCAGTCCTCGGCAAAGGTCCCCATCAGGCGGCCCTTGTCATAGGCGTCCTCGAGCCCATCGAGAAACATGTGATCTACCACCTGCGCGTGCCCGATCCGCGCGCCACCGCGCATCTTGGGCAGCAGGTAAGGTGCGCAAGACATAGATTCCATGCCACCCGCGATCATGGTTTCGGCGTGACCGAGGGCGATCTGGTCAAAGGCCATCATCGCCGCCTTCATCCCCGAACCGCACATCTTGTTGAGCGTTGTGGCAGGCACCTCCTGGCCCAAGCCCCCGGCAAAGCCCGCCTGCCGCGCCGGAGCCTGCCCCTGCCCTGCCGGCAGCACGCAGCCCATGAGCACCTCGTCCACGGTCTCTATTCCGGCCCCAGCCAGGGCGGCCCGGATCGCGGTGCCTCCCAGTTCGGCGGCAGGCACCCCGTCGAAATCGCCCTGAAATCCGCCCATCGGCGTGCGCGCCGCACCGGCGATCACAACTTCACGCATTGTCACTCCTCCTTGGGAACCCCGACCCGTGCTTACCGGATGGAAAGGAATCGGGTCTAGCCTCCCGTGTAATACTACGTAGCGTACCGGAGGAACGATGGAACTGCACGAAACCTGCCATGATGGGTTCAAGACCGTCTCCGTCACGGAGGCGCGGATCGACGCCGCCGCCGCCATCCGCTTCAAGGACGCCATGCGCGCAGTTACCGCCGACGGCCCAGACCACGTCGTGCTCGATCTGTCGAACGTGGATTTCGTCGATTCCAGCGGACTCGGTGCCATCGTCGCCGCGATGAAGCAAATGGGACAGGGGCGGCGGCTCGATCTCGCAGGGATGACACCGGACGTGGCCAAGGTCTTTCGGCTGACACGGATGGACACCGTCTTTGTCATCCACGACCGCGTCGATGGCGCGACGCAGCGTGACGCGGGCTGAGCGGTGCGGTGCGGCGGGGGCGGCAGCACAATGCGCGCCCGCGCGGCACCGGGACCGAACCAGCGCATGAGCGCGGGGTTCCACATGAACGCGGTGGCCGACGAGATGTCGGTGCGCGCCCTGCTGGTCGACATGCGCGCGCGGCTCCGTGAGCACGGACTAACGGAGGCCGCGTGCAGCACGGTGGAAATCGTGCTCGCCGAAGCCCTCAATAACATCGTGGAACATGCCTATACCGGTGCGGGTGCAGGCGAGATCGGCCTGCACGCCGTGCTCGCCCCCGACAGCCTCACTTGCACGCTAAGCGATCAGGGCGCGGCGCTGCCAGCGCCGCACCTGCCCGCCGGATATGGGCGCTCGCGCGGATGCGCTTCCCGAGGGTGGATTTGGCTGGTTTCTGATCCGCAGCCTGACGCGCGACGTGCACTACGCGCGCGAGGTCGACACCAACCGACTTACGCTGTGTTTCGATCTGCCGGAACCTGACGGCGGGTATCGCTGACGCCCCAACCCTGCGCAACTGTCGCGTGTGTCCGTCTCAATATCACCTTATTCAGACCCAACTGCCGCCGCACGCGGATCGGACAAGGGCAGGGTAGCTTCATATGGCTTCCCTCGGCGTCGCGTGTCATTGCCCCCACCCAGTGCGCGACGTCGAGGTCTTCACTCTCCCGACACGGCATTGGCATTCTTCGCGACCCATCCTAGGGTGCGTCCGAATCGCAAAATCGGGGAGGCAGACCATGCGCGACTTCCATCTTCCAGGGCGCTCGGGCACCTATGCGGCCAACGGCATGTGCGCGACCTCGCACCCGCTCGCGGCGCGCACCGCCATAGACATTCTCGAACGCGGCGGCAACGCGATGGATGCCGCCATTGCCGGCGCCGTGCTGCTGGGCATCTGCGAGCCGCAGATGACCGGGATCGGCGGCGACTGCTTTGTACTCTTCACCAACCCCGGCGAACCGCGCGTCCGCGGGCTCAACGGCTCCGGGCGCGCGCCCGCCGCGGCCTCGGCCGCCGCGCTGCGCGCTCAAGGCAACACCAGCGTGCCGCTCCATAGCCCCCATGCCGTCACCGTTCCCTGTGCCATCGACGCATTCTGCCGACTGAGCGCGGATCACGGTCGTCTCGGGCTCGACACGCTGCTCGCCCCAGCGATCCACTATGCCGAGGAGGGCGTGCCGGTCGCGCCGCGCGTGGCTTTCGACTGGCCAGTGGCGGGCAAAGCGCTTCAGGGGCACGCGATGACGCATTACATGAAAGCCGGGCAACCGCTGGCGACCGGCGATATCTTTCATGCCCCGGGTCAGGCCGAGGTGCTGCGCCGCATCGCCCGTGACGGGCGCGCCGCCTTCTACGAGGGCGAGGTGGCCGACGACATGCTCGCCGCGCTCCACGCGCTGGACGGGGTCCACACGCAAGAAGATTTCGCGGCCGCCGCCAGCAATTATTCCGACCCGGTGAACGGTGATTACAAGGGCACGACGCTGGTCGAGCACCCGCCCAACGGGCAGGGCGCGACGGCGATCCTGTTGCTCAACATCCTGCGCCATTTCGACATCGCGGCGATGGATCTGGGTAGTGCCGAGCGCATCCATATCGAGGCCGAGGCCACCAAGCTCGCCTATGACGCGCGCAACCGGTTCATCGCCGATCCCGATCATACCGCGCGGCTCGACCACATGCTCGCCCCCGAGACCGCCGCGCGCCTCGCCGCGCTGATCGACCCGCGCCGCGCCATGCCGGCCGCTGCACCGCTGACGGAGGCCGTGCACCGCGACACCGTCTACATCACCGTGGTTGATCGCGACCGCATGGCAGTGTCATTCATCTACTCGATCTTCCACGGCTTCGGGTCCGGCATCGCGTCGGAGAAATTCGGCATCCTGCTGCAGAATCGCGGTGCGGGCTTCTCGCTCGAGGCTGGCCACCCCAACGAGATGGCGGGCGGCAAGCGCCCGATGCACACGATCATCCCCGCCATGCTGGCCGAGAACGGGCGCGTGACCATGCCCTTCGGCGTAATGGGTGGCGGCTATCAGCCCGCGGGCCACGCGCGGCTGGTGTCCAACATGGTGGATTTCGGCATGGACGTGCAGGCCGCCATCGACGCGCCGCGCGCCTTTGCCGATCCCACCGGCCTCAAGCTCGAGCGCGGGCACGCGCCGGGCGTGGCGCAGGCGCTCGCTGATCTCGGGCACGAGGTAATCGTCCCGCGCGAGCCGTTGGGCGGAGCGCAGGCGATCCGCATCCATGACAGCGGAGTGCTCGAGGGCGGCAGCGACGCGCGAAAGGACGGCTGCGCGCTGGGATACTGAGCGATAGGGCGGATATACCGCCCGCGCCTCAATTCAGCTGGAAATGCAACGGGTAGTATCCGTCCTCGAACGGCCCGAACAGGTCGGGGATGTCGGGATGGTCCACCGGCTCGCCGGAATAGTCAGCGACGAGGTTCTGCTCGCTCACATAGGCCACGTAATAGCTCTGATCGTTCTCGGCGAGCAGGTGGTAGAAGGGTTGCTCGCGCGACGGGCGGCTATCCTCGGGGATAGCGGCATACCATTCCTCGGTATTCGAGAATTCCGGATCCACGTCAAAGATCACCCCCCGAAAGGGATGCTTCTTGTGCCGAACCACCTGTCCGAGCGCGTATTTCGCCTGAGTCTTGATCATCGCCATTGCCCTAACACAGATATTTACCGCTGCAAGCGGGCTTTGTCCAACCATGCGCCGAAACGAGCCGGAAACAGTCTGTGGACGACCGTGCGACAGGCCTTGGGCACGGGGAATTCGGGATTCCCCCGGATGCGCAATTCGGCTACATTGACAAAAAACGTCAAATCGAAAGCGAGAGGCAGATGAGCAGGATTTTCGGTGCGCTTCTGGCGCTCTTGGTGCTGGCGTCCTGTGGCGGCGGCTACGGCGAGGCACCGCGCAATCTCGACAATGCCTGCGCCATCCTGGGCGAGCGGCCCGAGTACGCCCGCGCCTTTCAGGCGTCCGCGCGCCGTTGGGGAATCCCCGCGCATGTGCAGATGGCAACGATCTACCAGGAGAGCAAGTTCATCAGCGACGCGCGCACGCCCTATCGCTGGACGCTCGGCGTGATTCCTCGGGGGCGGATAAGTTCCGCCTATGGATACAGCCAGGCGCTCGACGGGACGTGGGAAGAATACAAGCGCGATGCAGGGCGCTGGGGCGCGCGGCGCACGGATATCTTCGATTCGGCGGATTTCATCGGCTGGTACATGGCCAAGTCCTCCGAGAGGCTAGGGATTTCGCGCGCCGACGCGCGCAGCCAGTATCTCGCCTATCACGAGGGACGCACCGGGTTTTCCCGCGGCAACCACAATTCCAAGCCGTGGCTCTTGCGCGTCGCCGCCGAGGTCGACGCACGGGCCCAGCGTTACCGCGCGCAGATGTCGGCATGCCGTGCCGGGCGCGGCCTCGTCTGAGGGCGCGGGCGGCGCGCGTTCAGGGCTGGATGCGCGGCGTATCGCTGGTGCCGGGGATGACAAATTGCTCGTCGGCCAGGCGCACGTCGCGCTTCAGGTCACCCAGGATCACTGTGGTGCTGCCGCCATTGGCATCGTTGATGACCCATTGGCGCAACTCCACCGGATCGGCGGTAAAGACGAGATCGATGCTGCCGTATTCCGGATGAGCGGGATCCTGCGCGCGCACGGTGGTGGTCACCCCGTCGCTTGCATGACCCACAACCATGCGCTCGCGCGTGAGATCGACATTGCGCGCGAGGATGATCTTGAGCGGCGTACGGTGGAGCGGGTAGCCCTGCTTCTCGTTTGAGCGTGGATCGACGATGCCCACCGTGTCGCCATCGGCCACTACCAGTGCCTCCTCGGGCGGGTCATACTCGAAGCGCACGCGCCCCGGGCGCTTGAGCAGGATGCGCCCGGTGCTGATCGAGCCATCCTCGTTCACCTGCGTGAATTGCCCTTCTGCGGTCCGCAGACCGTTGAGATAGGATGAAATCTCACCCAGCGAGAGCTTCTCCGCCGCCGCCGGCAGCGCCATCGCCGCCCAGAGGACGGGAACCATCAGGATACGCAACTGTCTCATGCCCTCCAGATAAGCGGCCCCGCGCCGGATTACACCTGCGCGGGGCGGAATTTCTGCGCGCGCTGGCGGCAGCCTGCCTATTGCGGCTCAGGCACCAACACCTCGCGCTTGCCCACATGGTTGGCGGCGCTGACCACGCCCTCGTCTTCCATCTGCTCCACCAGCCGCGCAGCCTTGTTATAGCCAATAGCCAGCTTGCGCTGGATATACGAGGTCGAGCATTTGCGGTCGCGCGCCACGATCGCCACCGCCTGATCATAGAGCGCGTCTTCGCCGTCGGTATTGCCGCCAGTGGCAAGCCCCAGCTTGGCGTCGATGGAATCGGCCGTATCGTCATCGGGGCCCTGCAACACGCTGCCCACGTATTCCGGCGGGCCATAGGCCTTGAGGTGGCTCACGACCTCCTCCACCTCCTCGTCGCTGACAAAAGGCGCGTGACAACGGGTGATCCGCCCGCCCCCGGCCATGTAGAGCATATCGCCCATGCCCAGAAGTTGCTCGGCCCCCTGCTCGCCCAGGATGGTGCGGCTGTCGATCTTCGACGTCACCTGAAAGCTGATTCTTGTGGGAAAATTGGCCTTGATCGTGCCGGTGATCACATCGACCGAGGGGCGCTGCGTGGCCATGATGAGGTGGATTCCGCTTGCCCGCGCCATCTGCGCCAGGCGCTGGATGCAGGCCTCGATCTCCTTGCCCGCCACCATCATCAAGTCGGCCATCTCGTCGACGATCACCACGATATAGGGTATCCGCTCGGGCGCGAACTCTTCCGTCTCGAAAACCGGCTCGCCGGTCTCGTCGTCAAAGCCCGTCTGCACCGTGCGGCTGAACATCTCTCCCTTCTTCAGCGCCTCGTCCACGCGGGCGTTGTAGCCGTCGATGTTGCGCACCCCCATCTTGGACATCTTGCGATAGCGGTCCTCCATCTCGGCCACCACCCATTTGAGCGCCACCACGGCCTTCTTGGGGTCGGTGACGACGGGGCTCAGGAGGTGCGGGATACCGTCATAGACGCTCAGCTCCAGCATCTTGGGGTCGATCATGATGAGCCGGCATTCATCGGGCGTGAGCTTGTAGAGCAGGCTCAGAATCATCGTATTGATCGCCACGGACTTGCCCGAGCCGGTGGTGCCAGCAATCAGGAGGTGCGGCATCTTGGAGAGGTTGGCGACCATCGGATCGCCGCCGATATCCTTGCCAAGTGCCAGCGGCAGCTTCTGATGACCGTCGCCATAGGCGCGGCTCGACAATATCTCGCGGAAATTGACCATCTCACGGTTGTCATTGGGCAGTTCGATCCCGATCACCGACCGCCCCGGCACCGTCGAAACCCGCGCCGACAGCGCCGCCATCGACCGCGCGATGTCATCGGCGAGCCCGATTACCCGGCTCGCCTTGAGGCCCGGCGCGGGCTCCAATTCGTACATGGTGACCACGGGTCCGGGGCGCACGCTAACGATCTCGCCCTTGACGCCGTAGTCGTCGAGCACGTTCTCCAGCATCCGCGCGTTTTCCTCCAGCGCGTCGTCGCTCAGGTGATGGCGCTGCACGGTCGCCGGATCGGTCAGAAGCGACAGCGGCGGCAGTTCGTAATCCGGTGCCTCGGCGGCAAAGGGCAGCGCAGGCTGCGCCTCGGCCATAGCGCGCGCCGAGGGCTGCGGAGCCTTGCGCGGCGGGTGTTGCACCACTTTGCGCGGCTCGGGCACGGGGATGCGCGGACGCTCCGCCGAACCCGGCGTAGCGTCCATCTCGGACATACCCATCTCCGGCATGTCCGGCTCGACGAGCGTGGTTTCCTCTTCGGGCGCGGGCGGCATAGTCAGACCGGTGGCCTCGCGCGCCGTGAGCGGCGGCTCGGGCGGCAGCGGTGCATGAGGTGCGCCGTTCAGGAGCAGCGGGTCGGGCCCGCGACCGCGGCCCATGGTCAGCGGCGCGACCGATTCCACCTGCACCGCCGGATTCTTCCGCATGCGTGTACGGATCACGTCTGCGATGCGCGCGCGAATGCGGTCTTCGGGCGGGGCATCGGCCGCCTCGGCCCCGGCCTCGCGCTCTACAAGCTCTGGTTCGGGCATCGCCTCGGGCCTGCGTAACAAGCCGGGCATCCGCGCCAGTAGCCCACCGGATTTTTCCGTTGCGGCGGCGGTGGCGGTACCGCCAAGGGTTGGCTCGGCGCGGCGCACGCGGGCCGCAGCCTGAGCCTGCCCGGCTTGCGGGGCGGCCTCCACCCGATTCTCCTGCGCCTGCGCCGCGGCCTCCGCGCGGCGGGCTCGCACAGCCTGACCGGCGCCGACGAGGCCGCTAATGCCACGCGCGGCCATGGCCCGCAGCCCCGCGTAGGTCAGCACCGATCCAAGCACGAGGAACCGCCCAATCCGCCGCAGCTCGCCCCCATCAAAGCCCAGCACGAAGGAACCTGCGGCTAGTACCAGCGCGCCCAGCCCCAGCGTCGAGAGCCGCAGACCCAGCCCCGGCCCGACCGGAAGGAGGCCCAGCAGCGTACCCAGGACCGTGTCACCGAACAACCCGCCAAGGCCAAAGCTGTGATGCGCGGCCCAGGTTTCGGACGGGGCCAGCGTCGCGCAGTAGAGCGACAGAATCGCCACCCAGACCGGCGCGAAGATGAGTCGACCGGGCGCGCGCTCGCCACCCAGATGCATCACGAGCCGCGCCCCCCAGACAAGTGGCAGGATCACCAGCCCCCAGGCCCCAAGGCCGATGATCATGTAGAGCGGGGCCGCGACCGACGCCCCGGGCGCGCCTAGCAGGTTGTCGACCGGCCCGTCGGTCGCCGCCATCCAGCTCGGATCTGTGGGAGTGTATGAATACACGGTCGCCCCGACGACCACCGCGAAGCCCAGCAGCATGAGACCGATCAGTTCCCTACCGCGCTTGCCCAGGGCCTGTGCCACAGTGCTGTCGATAAGCGGCTCGCGCCCACGTGTCTGGTATGCCATCTCGTCCTCGTCTCCGCTCATCCGTAGAGACAGCCGCGCAGGCGGCTCAGCCCGTGCGCCATCTCGTCCTCGGGGGCCACCATCGCCACCCGCACGAATCCCTTTCCGGGGTTCACCCCGCCCGCCTCCTGCGCGAGGTAGGCCCCGGGCAGCACCCGCACCCCCGTCTCGCGCCACAGCCGCAGTGCTGCCGCCTCGCCATCCGCCACCGGCAGCCACAGGAAGAAACCGGCCTCCGGCGGGCGATAGCCGGGCACGCCCGCCATGATCTCGTCGGCGCGTGCGTATTTTCGCGCGTAAAGGCGGCGATTCTCCACCACATGCACCTCATCCGCCCAGAGCCTTGCCGCCGCGTGCTGCAACGGCATAGGCAAGGGCGCACCGGCGTAGTTACGCAACTGCCGCACGCGACGGATGCTCTCGGGTCCCGCTGCCACGAAGCCCGAGCGCAGCCCCGGCACGTTCGACCGCTTCGACAGGCTGTGAAACGCGACGATCCGCTCGGGATCGGCCCCCATCTCTTCTGCCACCTCCAACACGCCCGGTGGCGGGCCGTCGCGGTAGATCTCGGAATAGCATTCATCGGCGAAGATGCGAAAATCGTGCTTCTCGGCCAGCCCGATCACTTGCGCCCAATACTCCCGAGAGGCCACCGCGCCATGCGGATTGGACGGCGAGCAAAGGTAGGCCACCGTCACCCGGTCGAGCACCTCCGGCGGCACCGAGGCGAAATCCGGCAGGTAGCCCGTCTCGGCGGTGGCGTTGAGAAACACCGGCTCCGCCGCCACGCTCAGCGCCGCGACCATGTAGACCTGGTAGAATGGGTTGGGCACCAGAACCGCGGGTTGCCTGCCCCGCTTCGTTTCAGGGCAGAGCGCCATCATGGCATTATACAGCCCCTCCCGCGTGCCATTGAGCGCCATCAGCCGCGTCTCGGGATCGGCCTGCACGCCATAGCGCCGCTCCAGCCAGTCGGCGGCAGCCTCCAGCAGCGCGGGCATTCCCTCGTTCACGGGATACTGCCCGAAGCCCGCCGCATTGGCCGCGATCTCCTCTGTGATCCACTCCGGAAAGGCGTGTTTCGGCTCGCCGATGGTCATGTGCACGACCTCGCCGCCCGGCGCATGCGCGTCGAGCAGCGCCCGCAGGCGCGGGAACGCATAGGCCGGTAGGTTCGAAAACCGCTCGGGATACATCGGATATCTGCTCTGCTGCCTCGAATGCGGGGCATTTTATCCCCATTTTCAATGAATCTACTCCAGTCCACGGGTTCAGGTCCAGAAAAACCAATGGCTTGACAGGCGAATTGTGGCATTTGCGCACAGCCACAGCCGCACGCAGCGATGGCCAAGGCTTCTGCCGCGCCCTATAGTGCGGCGAGGCGCATCGGCACTTGGCAAGGAGAGCGGCCCGCCATGCACACAGGACTTCGGCTCGTCCCGGCAATTCCTGCGATGATGGTCGGGCTGTTCGTCGCGGTCGCTATGGCCCGGTCCGCGGATGCCCCCCTGCCCGGAACCGGGCTTGCCGCTCCCAGCCTCGCCATGGGGCTGAACGGGATCGTCGAACGGAGCAGCCAGCACCCGTTCATCAACGTGATGAAGACCGCCAGCCCCTGGATCGGGCACAGCGCACAGGAACGC
Organism: Roseovarius sp. A46; assembly: GCF_004126395.1. NCBI lineage: Bacteria > Pseudomonadati > Pseudomonadota > Alphaproteobacteria > Rhodobacterales > Roseobacteraceae > Roseovarius > Roseovarius sp. A46. The sequence goes on from NZ_PVWS01000018.1 coordinate 37,478, forward strand.
GCCGCCTTTTCCACGGCTGCGTTACACGCGGGCGGCTATCTCGATGAAAGGGGCTGGCCGACGGCCCTGCCCGAGGGGGCGAGGGCTCTCGAAAGCTACGTGCTGACCGATCAGCCGGAGGGCGCCACGCACCTGCGGGGCCGCTACCTTCTGCGTTACGCGGGCAACGGCGTGCTGCGCGTCACCGGGCGCGCCGATAACGTTCGCTACAATTACGACACGCGCGAAATCCGCTTCGATTACATCCCCGGCGACGGCTCCGTGGTGCTGCGGCTGCGGGAAACCGATGCCAAAGACCCGCTGCGCGACATCACCATCGTCCACGAGGATCATCTCGCGCCCCACGCTGCGGGGGCGATCTTCAACCCGCTCTGGATCGACCGCATCGCTGACCTTCGCCTCCTGAGATTTACCGACTGGCAACTCACCAACGGCTCGGACCAGGTGACATGGGCGGACCGCCCGACGCCGCTGGACGCCACCTATGGCTGGCGCGGGGTGCCGGTCGAGGTGATGGTGGCGCTCGCCAACAGGATCGGGGCCGATCCGTGGGTCAACATGCCCCATGCCGCCGATGACGCCTATATGCGCGCATTCGCGCGCCACGTGCACCAGCATCTCGATCCGAGCCTCAGGGTGCACGTGGAATATTCCAACGAGATGTGGAACGTGGCCTTTCCACAAGCGATCTGGGCGCAGGAGGCGGCCACTGCGCTCTGGGGCGAGGACGCGCCCGACGATGGCTGGCTGCAATTCGCGGGGATGCGCGCGGCCCAGATGGCGGATATCTGGCGCACGGTCTTTGCCGACGCGCCGGGGCGTCTGTCGCTGGTCGCCGGCGTGCATACTGCCTGGCCGGGGTTGGAGGTGCCGATGCTCACAGCACCGCTCGCCGTGGCGGCCGGGCAGATCGACGCGCCCCCCGTGACGCGCTTCGACGCCTACGCCGTCTCGGGCTTTTTCGGTCACGAGTTGGGGGCCGAGAATATGGCAACCACGGTGGAGAGCTGGATCACCGCGAGCCGCGCCGTGGCCCGCGCCCGCGCTGTCGAGACCGGGGCCAACCCGGAGGCGGCGGTCGCCGCGCATGGCTACGAGCTTGCCTTCGACCTCGCGGCACAGGCGCTGCGGCAGGGCTCGCTCAGCGCGCTCCTGGGCGAAATCCTCCCCTACCACGCCGAGGTGGCGGCGCGTCATGATCTGCAACTGGTCATGTATGGCGGTGGCTCCCATGTGGTGGGAAACGGTGCCGTGACCGGCAACGCCGCACTCACCGATTTCTTTACCGCGTTCAACTACGCGCCGCAGATGGGCGCGCTCTACGAGGAGCTGCTCGCCGGCTGGCGCGCAGCGGGCGGGACGCTCTTCAACGTCTTCGTCGACGTGGCCCCGGCTTCGCGGTGGGGAAGCTGGGGCGCGCTGCGCCATCTCGACGACGACACGCCCCGCTGGAATGTGCTCATGCGCGCCAATGCCACGCCACCCCACTGGGACGACCCGCGCCCGCCCGGCACGTTCCTGCACGGGGTGCTGCAGCGCGCGGGCGACAAGGCGGCGCGGCTCGCGGGAACGGCCAAGGCGGATATCCTGATTGGCGGCCCTGGCGACGACGTACTTATCGGACAGGACGGCGACGACCGGCTTCACGGCGGGGCGGGCAAGGATCGTGCTATCGTGCCGGGGCTCCGCACGGATTACGAGTTCGCGCACGAAGGGGCCCGGGTGATCCTGCGGGGACGCGGTAACATCGTTACGATGGTTGCCATCGAAGCAGTCGAGTTCAGTGGCGCGCCGGGTCAGGTTCATGCCCTCGCTGACCTGATCTAGGGCTATGCCCCGAAGCAGTGGCGTTGGGCACAGGCTGGGCACAGGCTGGCCGGAAGCGATGCCTCCCGGTGCATTCTCGTTTGCGGATCGTCAAACGTCCTTAGACTTTCGCCGGAAAATAAAGAACCGTCCCTCGCCCGGACTCAGTTCACCGTGCTTTCCACCCCTTCGGGTTGCCCGACCACGACGAAGGTCAGCCGATCGGGGTCGAGCCACTCGCGTGCCACGCGGTTAATCTCTTCAAGCGTGATCTCCTCAATCATCTCGTTGCGGTTGGCGATGTATTTGACAGGCAGTCCGTCCACCTGCATCCCCACGGCGATCGAGGCGATCTGTGCGTTGCCCTCGAAACGCAGCGGGTAGGCACCGGTCAGGTAGGTCTTGGCGTCCTCGAGTTCCTCCGCCGTCACCCCCTCGTCGCGCAGCCGCGCCCATTGGTCGCGAATCACCGCAATGGCCTCGGCCACGCGCCCGTTGGCCGAGGCGACCGAGCCCATCCAGAGATCGGCCGCGTCCTTGTTGGCGAGGTAGGAATAGACACCATAGGTCAACCCCCGCTTCTCGCGAACCTCGGTCATCAGGCGGCTCTCGAACCCGCCCCCGCCGAGGATGTGATTGAGCACATAGGCGGTGAGGAAATCAGGATGGTCACGGTCGGGGCCGCGCTGCGCGAATAGCGCAATGGATTGTGGCGTCTCGAATTCGACTACCTTGATGCCACCAGGTAGGGTCGGATCGGCCTCGCCGGGTAGCGGCGCACCGGTGGCAGGCAAGTCGCCCAGCAGGTGGTCGAGCAACGCGCCCAACTCTTCGGCGGTTATGTCACCCACAGCGCTGATATGAACACGGTCGCGCGCGAGTGCGGCGCGGTGCGCGGCAACGATGTCCTCTCGGGTGAGGCTGCTCACGCTTTCGATGGTACCCTCGCCCGGGCGCCCATAGGGGTGATCGCCGTAGATCAGCCGCGATGCCGCGCGTCCGGCGAGGCTGCGCGGGTTGGTCTGATCCGAGCGCAGCCCCGAAAGCACCTGCGCGCGCACCCGCTCGATGGCCTCGGGGTCGAAACGCGGGGCGATCAGGCTGTCGCGCAGCAAATCGACCGCCTCCGCGCGCCGCTCGGTCAGGAACTGTGCCGAAACGCTCACCGTGTCGTCGCCCGCGCCATAGCCGAACCGCGCCGCCAGCGCCTCGGAGGCGCGCGCGAATTCCTGCGCATCGCGCGTCCCCGCTCCTTCCTCCAGCAGCCCGGTCATCAGGTTGACCGCCCCCGCCTTGCCTTCGCGGTCGAGCGAGGTACCGCCGCGGAACCGTAGCTCGAGCGCGACAAAGGGGATCGAGTGATCCTCGACGAGCCACGCGTCGATGCCGCCTGGGCTCGTGACTTGCTCGACATCCACCGCGGCGCGCGCGGGAAGCGCCGCCAACACCATGATTGCAACAAGGGCGAACCGGATCATTGCGTCACCTCCGGGGCCATCAGGTAGCCCGTTACCGATCTCTCGCGGTCGAGCACGTTGCGCGCCGCGTCCATGATCTCCTCGTCCGTGATCTCCTGCAGGATGTCAGGCCATGCCTGCACATCCGCCACGGTCAGCCCCTGTGTCAGCGCGCGCCCATAACGTTGCGCCAGCGCCGTGACGTCGTCGCGCTCGTAGATTTCCTGCGCGCGCAACTGGCTCTTGATCCTCTCCAGATGCTCGGGGTCGGGGCCCGTTTCCAGGAACCCGGTCAGTACCTCGCCGAGCGCGGCCTCGGCCTCATCCAGCGTCACGCCGGGGGCGGGAACCACCACGAAATCGAGGCTCGCGTCATCGAGCGACATGCCCGAATACCACGCTCCCACTTGTACCGCGATGCTCCGCTCGAATTGCAACGCCTCGTTGAGCACCGATGTCTGTCCGTTGCCCAGAAGCGCCGCAAGAAGCGTGAGTGCCGCCGCCTCGCGCTGCGCGCCGCTGTCGCGCTCGGGCGCGAGGTAGGAGCGCGCGACGTAGGGCTGCGACACCCGCGGATCACGCAAGCTCAGCCGCCGCTCGGCAAGTTGTGGCGGCTCCTGCGGCCGGATGCGCTCGGGCAGGTCCGGGTTGGCCGGGATCCGGCCGTAATGTTTCTCTGCCAGCGCGCGCACTTCCTCGGGGTCGGCATCGCCGGCGACGATCAGGATGGCGTTGTTGGGCGCGTAATATGTGCTGTAGAATTCCACCGCGGCCACGCGGTCGAGCGCCTCCATCTCATGGCGCCAGCCGATGATCGGCGCGCCGTAGGGGTGGTTGAGATATTGCGTCGCTCCCATCCGCTCGCGAAAGAGCGCTGCGGGGCTGTTCTCGACCCGCTGGTTGCGCTCTTCGAGAATCACATCGCGCTCGGTGGTGATGTCGTCGTCGGAGAGGCGCAGATTGGCCATGCGATCGGCCTCCATCTCCATCACGAGGCCAAGCCGGTCAGCCGCAATGCGCTGGAAATAGGCCGTGTAATCATAGCTGGTGAAGGCGTTGTCGGTGCCGCCATGGCGCGCCACTGTAGCCGAGAACTCGCCTGGCTCCAGCGTCTCGGTGCCCTTGAATAGCAAGTGTTCGAGGAAATGCGCCACCCCCGACATGCCGGGCGGCTCGTCCGCCGATCCGGCCCGATACCACACCATCTGCGTCACCGCCGGGGCACGGTGATCCTCGATCACCACCACCTCCATACCGTTATCGAGGGTAAAGTTGGTCACCGGCCCCGCCCACGCGGGGCCGAAGGGGATCACCAGAAGCAGCGCGACGATCAGACGGCGCATGACGGGCCTCCGCGTTCGAGAAACGATTGATCTCTAGATACGGCCCGCGCGCCGCGTTTCAAGCGGCGATCACTGATCCTTGGGCGCCGGCGGTGCCGCCGGGGTGCGCACGCCTCTGCGGCGCAGACGCTGCTCCTCGGCATAGGGATCGAGCCACTGGTCCTTGTAGGCCTGGGTGTAATCGTCGGAGGGCAGTATGCGCAGGATGTTCACGTTTCCGTAGTCACGGCGTAGCTCGCGATCTTCGGCGGCGAGCGTCTGGCGGATCGCCGGATTCCGGTCGTACCGCGCGGCATGGTTCAACAGTCCGGCATTGGCCGCGGAGGGCGCCCCGGTACGCCGCGCGCCCGCGTTCCCGCCCAGCGCCGCGATCCCGTCGGCAACCGGATCCTGATCGGTGCGGTTGCCCCCCCCCGGTACTGGCTCGGGTAGCGCGGCCACGTCCTCGGGCATTTCCAGCGGCTTGCCGGGTATGATCGAGAACTCGTCCGGCCCGTTGCCCTTGTGCCTGATCTTCCTGAGCGACACCTCGTCGTCGCGCGCGCCTCCACAGCCCGCCACGATTACGACAGCCAACAGCGTCAGAACGGTTTTCCGCGGCATCCACATAGCCACACTCCTTGCGCTTTGGGGTGGTTTACCGCATGCGTCCGCCGAGGTCACGAGGGCTTTTTCGTGCCGGGCAGCAACACAATGCCGAAGGCACCGGCGAAGATCGCCAAATCGGCCACGTTGAACGCGAACGGGTTGTCGATGCCACAGCACGACATATTAAGAAAATCCGCCACCGCGCCATATATCAACCGGTCAACGACATTGCCCAGCGCGCCACCCACCAGCACCCCCGCCGCGAACCGCTGCAGCCGCCCGGGGCGCTCAGTATGAACCCACCAAAGCACCGCCGCCACGATCATCAGCGCCACAGCGATAAGCGCCCAGCGCATGACCGCACCGTGATCAGAGAGAATCCCGAAATTGATTCCCGTGTTCCACGCCATGCGCAGGTTGAGAAACGGTGGCCAGACCTCGATCCATCCCAAACTGCGCAGATCGAGCATGTGGACCACGAGGTATTTCGTGGCCTGGTCGAGCAGAAAGACCCAGAAGGCCACCCAGAAAACAGTGCGCATCGGCCCGCCTCAGTGCCGGAAATGGCGCTGACCGGTCAGCACCATCGCCAGCCCCGCTTTGTCCGCCGCCGCGATCACTTCGTCGTCGCGCATCGACCCGCCGGGATGGATGACCGCGGTGGCCCCCGCATCGGCGGCCGTCATCAGCCCGTCGGCGAAGGGAAAGAACGCGTCCGACGCCACTACGCTGCCCTCAGTCAGCGGCACGGGCAATCCCAGCGTCTCGGCCATGTCACGCGCCTTGCGCGCGGCGATCCGGCAACTGTCCACACGGCTCATCTGGCCCGCGCCGACCCCAACCGTGGCGCCATCCTTGACGTAAACGATGGCGTTGGATTTCACATGCTTGGCCACCGTCCAGGCAAATAGCATATCCGACATTTCACGATCCGTCGGCGCGCGCTTCGTCACCACCCGCAGATCATCGGCGCTCAGGCGTCCCGCATCCTTGTCCTGCACCAGGTAGCCGCCCGAAACCTGCCTGATCATCCGCCCCGGTGCCGCCGGATCAGCCAGTCCGCCGGTCAGCAAGAGCCGCAGGTTCTTCTTCTTGGCAAAAATACCCATTGCCGCCTCATCGGCCCCGGGTGCAATCACCACTTCGGTGAAAATCCCGGCGATCTCTTCCGCCGTTGCCGCATCAAGCGAATGATTCAGCGCGATGATACCGCCGAAGGCGGAGGTGCGGTCGCAGTCGAAGGCGCTCTTGTAGGCGTCGAGCAGCGTCGCGCCGCGTGCCACGCCACAGGGATTGGCGTGTTTGATGATGGCACAGGCGGGGCCGTCTTCAGGCGCGAACTCGCTGACCACCTCGAAGGCGGCGTCGGTGTCGTTGATGTTGTTGTAGCTCAGCTCCTTGCCCTGCACCTGCCGCGCAGTGGCCACGCCGGGGCGATCAGAGCCGTCGGTGTAGAACGCAGCGCTCTGATGCGGATTCTCACCGTAGCGCAGCACCTGCGCGAGCGTCCCGGCAAAGGCACGTCGGCGCGGGGCGGGTTCGTCGATGGCCTCTGCCATCCAGGTGCTCACCGCCGCGTCATAGGCCGCCGTGCGCGCGTAGGCGCGCTGCGCCAGCTTGCGGCGGAATTTCGGGCAGGTCGCGCCGCCATGCTGATCCATGTCGCCCAGCACCTTATCGTAATCCTCGACATCCACCACCACGGTCACATGCGCATGGTTCTTGGCTGCCGCACGAATCATCGCCGGGCCGCCGATGTCTATATTCTCCACGCAGGTATCGTAGTCGGCACCCTTGGCCACGGTCTCTTCGAACGGGTAGAGATTGACTATCAGGAGGTCGATTGGCGCGATCCCATGCGCCTCCATCGCCGCCACGTGACCCGGGTTGTCACGCAGCGCCAGCAACCCGCCATGCACCATCGGGTGCAGCGTCTTGACGCGCCCGTCCATCATCTCGGGAAAGCCGGTCACCTCTGCCACGTCGCGCACCGCGAGCCCGGCTTCGCGCAGGGCGCGCGCGGTACCACCGGTCGAGACGAGTTCCACGCCACGTTCCGCCAATGCGCGGCCAAGATCGACAAGACCGGTCTTGTCGGAAACGGAGAGAAGGGCGCGGGTCACTGGCGCGAGATCGGTCATTGGTTGTGGGTCCTGTCAAAATGGATGCCGAACGGGAGTCCGGCGGATCACTCCTCAGCCACTGGGTCGAGCGCCTCCTCCGTGACATCGCGGATGCCGACGGGGGTTTCCTGCGCCTTGGCCAGTGACCAGCGGATACGGGTCGCATAGCCCGTCGCGCGACCCGAGAGAATGATCTGCCGTGTCGCACGCGGCTTGAGCCGCGTTTTTTCAAGATAGACGCTCGGGTTCAAGGCCAAAGCGGCCACACCATCACTCCGAAACACCCAGATTTCACCGCTGCGCAGCACCAGCGACACCGCGGCACCGCCCATGTCGAGCGATGCCTCCACGTCCGGGTGCAGGTGAAAACGGATGTCATACGGCACGCCATGCAGGCGCGTGGCATCGAGCGCGCGGTCGAATCGCGCCTTGTGATCGTCCTCCAGTGCCAGCAGCATGTCCTCGCCCACCAGCGCCCTGCCATCGCCAGACAGGTCGAGTCTGCGCACGTGCATCAGTCCGTGGCTGCGTAGATACCCGTCATGCCCGCCCTCGAAGCGCACCCCGTCGGGCGCGCGCGACATCTGCACCGGCACGTCGCGCGGCGCTTCTTCCAGCCGTCCGGGATGGAGGCGGTCGCGGCCCAGCCGGGCGCTCGACCCGCCCGCCACCACCAGCGCCGAATGTGACGGTGTCGCGCGCCCCGCGCGCCGCCATTCGGGGCCGAAACTCGCCCCAGAGCCGCAATTCACGATCAGAGGCCGCCGTCCCGAGGTGAGCTCGAATGCCAGCGTCGAGGCATGCGCCTCGTCGGCGGCGGCCCCCATCGCGGGCGGCGCAGCATCTATAATGACGCTCGTGCGCGCGCGCGCCAGCCGCGCATAACCCATCGCGCGCCCGCTCCGCGCCTGTCCCTTGACCCCGCTTGCCGCCAGCGCCGCGTCGAGCCGCCCGTCGAGGCCCTTTCCGCCGCCGTGGAACCGCGCCAGCCCGCCATCGGCATGGCGCAGCGCACGCAGGCACGGCGCGATCCGCTCCACCGCGCGCCAATGCGCGTCCGCCGCAGTGCGCCCATTCTCGCTTAGCACCAGCGCCGCCCAGGTGAGCAGCGTGAACACCTCCAGCAACGCCTCGGGATTGCGCCCTGGAATGCCGCCCTCGTCATCGACGCAAGCCTTGCATTCGCGCGCCAGCGCCGCCCGTGCCTCGTCGGCAAGTGGCGCCATCCCCTCGAGCGACACCCCGGCAAAGACCAGCCCGGTGAGCGCCTCGAGACGCTTGAGCCCCGGCGTCGCCGCCTGCCAACGCCACGACAGGAACCGCGCCTGTCGCGCCAGCGCGCGCAGGAACGCCTCGGACTCCTCTGCCGACTGCCCGCGCATGAGGAACAGCGCGTGGCTGATCCAGCGGATGAGCCGCCGACCCGCAAGGTCCGGCGTCCACCCCGGCCCGCGCCCGCGCCCGTAGCGCGCGATCCATTCCATGAGCCACGCCTGCGCCTTGGCACGCGCCGCAGCATCCCCTGCCGCCGCGAGATCGTCGAGCCAGCCGAATCCGTGCATCTCGGCGGCGAAATCAGCGTCCGGCGAGACGATATCCCAGATCATCGTGTCAGGGGCCTCCACGAGATGGCCCGCAAAGACGAAATTCCCTGCGCAAAGCTGCCGCCCCCGCGCGAGGTAGCCGATGCTGCGCGGCTCGGGTTGCGACACGAAGGCGGTCACCGGGTGGCCGCGCCCCGCCCGCCGCGCGGCCAGCCAGTTTCTCAGGCGCGCCCAGCGCGCGGACAGGGATTCGGAATGCGACATGTGCCTCTGCACGCTTCTTGCGGCGCTCGTGGCAGCACTATAATGGGGCTGCGTGCCCAAGTCACCGCCCGATTGTGGGTGCCCGCAGCCGCCTCTCGGTGTCCTTCGACCTTGATCCGGGGGCCTCTTGGACCAAAGATATCCAATAAGGCCGGAGGGTGACGCGGGACATGCCTACCCGCGCCGCAGGCAGGCGATGTAGAAGCCGTCCATGCCGCCGCGCTCTGGCCAGTAGTCCGGGCGCAGGCGCAGCCCACCCTCCTCGGTGATCCATCCCGGCTCAATCCCCGGCAGATCGAGCGATGCGCGATCGACGGTCAGGTCGGTGTGTCGCGCCAGCGCCTCGTCCACTTGGCATTCCCCCTCGTCGGGCAGCAGCGAGCAGGTGCAGAAAACCATCCGCCCGCCGGGTTTCAGGAGCGAAAGCGCGTGATCGAGCATTGCTGCCTGCATCCCGATCAACTCGCCGATCCCGGCACCGTCGCGCGCGTGGGGAAGATCGGGGTGCCGCCTTATCGTGCCGGTAGCCGAACAGGGCGCGTCCAGCAGCACCGCGTCATAGCCCCCCTCATGCGTCAGCGCGTCGGCGACGACACAGGTCGCGCTCAGCCCGGTGCGCGCGAGGTTGTCCGCCACCCGCTCCATTCGCCGCGCCGATATATCGAGCGCCGTCACTGCCGCGCCGCTTATTGCCAGTTGCAGGGTCTTGCCGCCAGGCGCGGCGCACATGTCGAGTACCGTCTCGCCGGGCTGCGGGGCCAGCACCTTTGCCGCCATCGCCGCCGCGGCATCCTGCACCCACCACGCGCCCGCGTCATAGCCCGGCAACGCCGTCACCTGCCCCGCCTCGCGCAGCCGCACCGACCCCGTCGGCAGCACCTCACCGCCCAGCCGCGCGACCCAGTCCTCCGCATCGCCATTCACCGTCAGGTCGAGCGGTGCGCCCGCCAGATGCGCGCGCTCCATCGCCGCGACCGCGCCCTTGCCCCAGGCCGCCACCAACGGCTCACGCAGCCAGCCGGGAAGGCGCGGCACGCGCAGGTCATTCCACACGCGCGGGGCTTCGTCCGCGAGCTTGCGCAGCACCGCGTTGACCATGCCTGAAAGCCGCTTGTGCCGGGCGCGCGCCCCCACGATGGCCACCGCCTCGCTCACCACCCCGTGCGCCTCGCCGCCCTGCGCCAGTTCGCTCACCGCCAGCCGCAATACATTGCGCACAGGCAAGGGCGGGGGTTTTCGGGTGTGTCGCGCAATCAGCCGGTCGGCGCGTTCCAGCCCCCGAAACGTCTCCATTGCCAGCCGCTGCGCGCGCGCCCGGTCAGCGGGTGACAGCGCGTCGAGCGTGCCCTGCGCCAGTGCCTCGGACAACAGCTGCCCCTCGACCAGCACCTGGTCGAGCAGGCGCGCGGCCGCGGCGCGGGCAGAGCAGGGGGAGGCAGGCATGGTCAAATCCTTGGCCTTTGGCAGGTGGCGCGATATATCAAGCCCGACCAGGATGGGAAAGGCCAAGCATGAGCACCGACGACGACCCCCGCGACCTGCCCCCCGCCGCCCAGCGCGCGCTTGCCGAAGCCGAGGAACGCCGCCGCAAAGCCACCGGCGATCCCAACCTGCCACCCGAACTTGGCGGGCGGCGCGAGGGGCTCGAGCCTGTGCGCTACGGCGATTGGGAGAAGAAGGGCCTCGCCATCGATTTCTGAGCCCGAGCCGGTCTAACGGCTGTACTTGATGAAAGGCGTGAGCCTGCCGATCCGGTCATAAAGCTGCCGCGCCCTCGTGTTGAAATCCTGCGTCAGCCAATAGACCGAGGGGCAGTCATCCGCGTCGGCACGCGCATAGACCGCCTCGATCAGCGCCCGTCCCACGCCGCGCCCGCGCGCCTCGGGGGCGGCAAAGAGGTCCTGCAGGTAGCACACCTTCTCGACCCGCCAGTTGTGCGGATGATATATGAAATGCACCAGCCCCGCAGCGCGCCCGTCCTCCAGCGCGATCAGACCATTCTGGTCTGGATGGTCGGCCGAGGTAAGCCGCGCGAACGTCACATCATAGACAGCATCAGGCAACGTGGTCTCGTAAAAATCGAGATAGGCCCGCCAGAGCGGCACCCAAGCGGGCTTGTCGCCGGTCTCCAGGGGACGGATCGTCAGGGACATGGGGCAGCTCCTCGCGCGAGAGCGCCCATCCTGCACCGTCCGACCGCGCCGCGGCAACGGGAAATGCCGCGGCTCTCGGCATTTTTTTGCTCAATGGGTTGCCGTGCGCGACCCGAGCGTGCACGTCACGGGCAGTGTTGCCCGCGAAGGGTGACAGCAGCGATAACAGACAGGAGACGATCTTGACGTTCAGAACCCGACTTGCCAGCATTCTGGGTGCCACCGCGCTCGCCCTCGCCACGCCGCTTGCTGCGCAACAGACGCCACCGCCGCAGATTGCCGCAGAGGATGTGACCGAAGCGCAGGTCGTGGCCTTTGTCGATGCCATTCTCGCGGTGGAAGAGGTGCGCAAGGATTACGGCCCGCGGATCGACGCAGTCGAGGACGAGGCGCAGCAGCAGGCGCTCGCCGAGGAAGCCAACACCGCCGCCGCGGCCGCCGTGGACGGGGTCGAGAACATGGATCTCGACAGCTACGTGGCCATCGCCAATGCCGCGGGCGAGAGCGACACGCTCAACCAGCGGATCATCGCGCGCATCACCGAGGTTCGCGAGCAGTGATTCCGACTGACCAGGCAGGGCGGCGGATTATTCCGCCGCCACCGCCTTTGGATCGGCAAGTGTGACGATGTCCATCATGATGGTGTTGAGTTCGAAATCCTTGGGCGTGTAGACCCGCGCCACCCCCATTTCGCGGAGACGCGCGGCGTCCTCTTCGGGGATGATACCGCCGACGATCACCGGCACGTGGCCCTGGCCAGCGGCGCGCATCCGCTCCATCAGCTCTTCCATCAGCGGCATGTGGCTGCCCGACAGGATCGACAGGCCGACCACATGCGCCTCGTCCTCGATTGCCGCGGCGACGATCTGCTCGGGCGTGAGGCGAATGCCCTCGTAGCGGATGTCCATACCGCAATCGCGGGCGCGGCAGGCGATCTGCTCGGCCCCGTTCGAATGCCCGTCGAGCCCCGGCTTGCCCATGAGAAAACGCAGCCGCCGCCCGAGCCGCCCCGACACCGCATCTACCGCCTCGCGCAGATCGTCCAGCCCCTCGGTGCGGTTCGATGGGCTTGCAGAAACGCCGGTGGGTCCGCGATACTCGCCATGCACCGCGCGCATCTCGGCAGCCCATTCGCCGGTGGTCACGCCCGCCCGCGCGCAAGCGATGGAAGCAGGCATGATGTTGCGCCCCTCCCGCGCCGCCGCGCGAAGTGTGCCGAGCGCCTGCTGCACGGCATCTGCGTCTCGCGCCGCACGCCACGCCTCCAACCCTGCGATCTGATCGGCCTCGACGCCCGGATCGACCACCATGATCCCGCCATCCTCGGATTGCAGCGGCGAGGGCTCGCCTTCCTGCCACTTGTTCACGCCCACGACCACGGTCTCGCCCGCCTCGATGCGGCCCAGCCGGTCTGCGTTGCTCTCCACCAGCCGCGATTTCATGTACTCGATGGCCGACACTGCCCCGCCCATGCCGTCGATATTCGCCAGTTCGTGCCGCGCGCCGTTCTTGAGCGCCTCGACCTTGGCATCAACGGCAGGGTTGCCGTCGAACAGGTCGTCGAATTCCAGAAGGTCGGTCTCGTAAGCGAGGATCTGCTGCATCCGCATCGACCACTGCTGGTCCCACGGGCGCGGCAGGCCCAATGCCTCGTTCCAGGCGGGCAGTTGCACGGCGCGCGCGCGGGCTTTCTTCGACAGCGTCACCGCCAGCATCTCGATGAGGATGCGGTAGACGTTGTTCTCCGGCTGCTGCTCGGTCAAGCCAAGCGAATTCACCTGCACGCCATAGCGGAAGCGGCGGAACTTCGGGTCCTCGACGCCATAGCGTTCCTGCAAAATTTCGTCCCACAAATCGACGAATGCGCGCATCTTGCACATCTCGGTGACGAAGCGGATACCGGCGTTGACAAAGAAGCTGATCCGCCCGGCAAGCACCGGGAAGTCCTCTGCCGGGACGCGCGGTTTCAGCTCGTCAAGCACGGCGGTGGCCGTGGCGAGCGCGAAGGCCAGCTCCTGCTCGGGCGTCGCGCCTGCCTCTTGCAGGTGATAGGAACACACGTTCATCGGGTTCCACTTGGGGATGTGCTTGTAGCAGTACTCGGCCACGTCGCCGATCATTCGCAGCGATGGCGCGGGCGGGCAGATATAGGTGCCACGGCTGAGATATTCCTTGATGAGGTCGTTCTGCACCGTGCCTTGCAGCTTGGTCGTGTCCACTCCCTGCCGCTCGGCCACGGCGATATAGAGCGACAAGAGCCACGGCGCGGTGGCGTTGATCGTCATCGAGGTGTTCATCTGATCCAGCGGGATCTGGTCGAACAGCGTCTCCATGTCGCCAAGGTGACAGACTGGCACACCCACCTTGCCCACCTCGCCGCGCGCCAGCACATGATCGCTGTCATAGCCCGTCTGGGTAGGCAAGTCGAACGCCACCGAAAGCCCGGTCTGCCCTCGTGCGAGGTTGGACCGGTAGAGCGCGTTCGAAGCCTGCGCCGTCGAATGGCCCGCATAGGTGCGGATGAGCCACGGACGATCGGCCTGGCGATCGGACATGCCGGTCTTGTTGTCCCCTTTGGGGGCTTGCTGCGTCTGCGACATGGGCGGACCTCGGGAATTGGTTGCGCAATTTTCTTACGTTCGGGACGGGGATAAAGCAACAAACGGACGCTGTCAATTCGCTGCAACGCGGCAAGAGCGCGCAAGAGCCGCCTGCCCCGTCTCCCTCGGTCTCGACGCGCGAACCTCATGGGCACGAAATCGTCCGGTCAAGCCAAATGACGACAATGGGTGCGGACGACACGCACGGGCATTTACCGAGGCTACGTTCCCTGCTTATCTGGCCGCATGGCGCAAACGGTTGAAATGCCCCTTTGGGCGCTGATCCTGCTGGTGGCCTTTGCCGCCGTTACCTTCGCAAGCCATTTCCTGTTCCCGTCCGTCCGCTGGTTCTTTCGTCGCCGGATGGAGCGCGCGGTTGCGCGGCTCAACGCGCGGCTGGAGCGACCCATCGAGCCGTTCAAGCTCGCCCGCCGCCATGACATGATTCAGCGGCTCATCTACGATCCGGCGGTGCTGCGCGCGGTGACAGCAGAGGCACAGACAGAGGGCATTCCCGAAAACGTCGCTTTCGAGCGCGCCCGCCGCTACGCCCGCGAGATCGTCCCGAGCTTCAGCGCGAGCCTCTATTTCGGCTTTGCCATCCGCGCGGCGCGGGTGCTGAGCCGGACGCTCTACCGGGTGCGGCTAGGGAATTTCGACGAGAAGCTCGGCGGCATCGACCGCGAGGCGACTGTGGTCTTCGTGATGAACCACCGCTCCAACATGGACTACGTGCTGGTCACGTGGCTGGCTGCCGACCGCTCGGCCCTCAGTTATGCCGTGGGCGAATGGGCACGGGTCTGGCCGCTGTCACGGATGATCCGGGCGATGGGGGCCTATTTCATCCGGCGCCGGTCGCGCGGGGCTCTCTACCGCCGGGTGCTGGCGCGCTATGTCGGGCTGGCGACCGACGGCGGCGTGACCCAGGCGGTGTTCCCCGAGGGCGGGCTGAGCCTCACCGGCATGTTACAGCCGCCGAAGATGGGCCTGCTCAAATACCTCGTGGAAGAGCGCAGCCCAGATGCGCGCGACGTGGTGTTCGTGCCGGTGGCGCTCAATTACGACCGGGTGTTCGAGGACCGGTTGCTGGTCGCAGCCGCAGAGAAAGGCGCGCGGCGATTTCCCGCGCGCATCTCGGTGGTGGCGCGATTCGTGCTCTGGCAAGTCTGGCTCCGGCTGCGGGGCCGTTATCACCGGCACGGCTATGCCGCCGTCAGCTTCGGCGCGCCGCTGTCGCTTGCGGCTTTCGAGCGTGACGACCCCGGCGGAGGGGTCGAAAAACTGGCCGAGACTCTGATGGCACGGATCGGCGCCGAGGTGCCAGTACTGCCGGTGCCGCTCGTCGCGCGGGCGCTCATCTGCGCGGGTGGCACGCTCGACCGCGCGGCGCTCGATACGGCGGTGGCCGGAATGCTTGCGCAGGTGCCCCGGGCAGTGCCTCGTCCGGAAGAGGATGACGAAGACGGCGCAACGGCGGTGGCGCGGTTTGGCCTGCGTGCGCTGACCGACCGCGGCATCGTTTCGCAGGAGGACGACCAGGTCCAAATCGTTCCCCGAGAGCGCGCGATGGTGCGGTATTACGCGGCCTCTATCGCCCACCTCTTTCGCGAGTGCAGCGAGGATTGATACAGGTATTCTGCATTCGCAAGGTCATAAAATTACAAAAACATAGCCTGACGCTATTGCAATATTACCTCTCCGACAGTATCCCGTGGTCAGACCGCCGCGATTCTGCATTGCGGCATCCGCGCACAGGAGACAGGTGATGGCCTTGGACACGCATACCGGTATCGCGCCCTACGAGGCGCCCGAGAAGGACCTCTACGAGATCGGCGAAATGCCCCCGCTGGGGCATGTCCCGAAGCAGATGTACGCCTGGGCCATCCGCCGCGAGCGTCACGGCGAACCGGAAACCTCATTTCAACAGGAGGTGGTCGATACCTGGGAGATCGACAGCCACGAGGTGCTGGTTCTGGTGATGGCGGCGGGCGTCAACTACAACGGTGTCTGGGCCGGGCTAGGTCAGCCAATCAGCCCGTTTGACGGCCACGGGGCCGAGTATCACATCGCGGGATCGGACGCGGCTGGCATCGTCTGGAAGGTGGGCGACAAGGTCAAGCGCTGGAAGGTCGGCGACGAGGTGGTGATCCACTGCAACCAGGACGACGGCGACGATGAGGAGTGCAACGGTGGCGATCCGATGTTCTCGCCCACGCAGCGCATCTGGGGCTACGAGACGCCGGACGGCTCATTCGCCCAGTTCGCGCGGGTGCAGGCGCAACAGCTCATGCCGCGCCCCCGCCACCTGACATGGGAGGAGAGCGCGTGCTACACGCTCACCCTTGCCACTGCGTACCGGATGCTGTTCGGCCACGCGCCGCATGATCTGAAACCCGGGCAGAACGTGCTGGTGTGGGGGGCGTCGGGGGGGCTCGGCTCCTACGCGATCCAGTTGGCCAACACGGCAGGCGCTAATGCGATCGGCGTGATCTCTGACGAGAGCAAGCGGCAGTTCGTGATGGACCAGGGGGCCAAGGGTGTCATCAACCGCAAAGAGTTCGATTGCTGGGGTCAACTGCCCAAGGTGAACACGCCAGAATACAACGCGTGGCTCAAGGAAGCGCGGAAATTTGGTAAGGCTATCTGGGACATAACCGGCAAAGGGGTCAGTGTGGACATGGTGTTCGAGCATCCTGGCGAGGCGACCTTTCCGGTGTCGAGCCTGGTGTGCAAGAAGGGCGGCATGGTTGTGATCTGCGCAGGGACGAGCGGGTTCAACTGCACCTTCGACGTGCGCTACATGTGGATGCACCAGAAGCGCCTGCAGGGCAGCCATTTCGCCCATCTCAAGCAGGCGTCGGCGGCCAACAAGCTGATGGTCGAGCGGCGGCTAGACCCTTGTATGTCAGAGGTTTTTCCCTGGGCCGATATCCCGCGGGCGCATACCAAGATGCTGCGCAACGAGCACAAGCCGGGCAACATGGCGGTGCTGGTTCAGGCACCGCGCACCGGGCTTCGGACGGTCGAGGACGTGATCGAGGCCGGGCGCGGCTGAGCCGCCGAACCGGACATGACAAGGCCCGCGGGAGGTGTCCACCGCGGGCCTTTTTTCATGTCGGTATCACGTCGGTATTCTGTCGGTATTCCGACGGTGCAATTTCAGACCGCGAGGTTGGGGATGATCTGCTTCTTGCGGCTCATCACGCCGGGCAGGACCACCACGTCGCCCGAGACGGTGGCGCCAAAGCTCTTCTCGGCGACGGTCTTGACCAGATCGTTCGGGACCAGGAGCGTCGCCTCTTCGTTGAGGATGTCCACCACGAACAAGAGCACCTGATCGACGCCATCCTCGGCGGCGACGGTCGTCATGCTGTCCATCAGGCTCGCCTTGCGGTCGAGCACGGTGGCGGGGGCGGTCGTCTCCAGCACGCTGACGCGGAATGCCTTGCCGCCGACCTCGTATTCCTTGGAATCCATCCGCAGCAGCTCGGCATCGGAAAAGGCCGAGACGTCGGACTTGGCGGCGAACATCTCGGCGGCGTAATCGGGGATCGAGACACGCAGATCGGCGGCGAGGCGCTCGGCCACCGCCTTGTCGTGGTCGGTCGTGGTGGGCGAGCGGAATTCGAGCGTGTCGCTGAGGATGCAGGTCAGCGCCGCGCCCTTCATCGCCTCGGGCATTTTCGCGGCATCGTCGCCCATGAGGTCGACCATGATCGTCGCGGTGCAGGCCAGCGGGCGCACCGTGATGTCGATGGGCCCTTTCGTCTCCAGCCCGCCGACGAGCTTGTGGTGGTCGATGATCGCGCGCACGTCGGCGTCATTGATCGCCTCGGGCAGTTCCGCCGGGTTGTTGGTATCGACGATGACGCAGGGCTGACCGGCCTCGACGCCCTCGATGATGCGCGGCTTGGGCAGGTTCCAGCGGTCGAGCATGAAGGCGGCCTCGGTATTGGGCTCGCCGAGGAGGACGGGCTCGGCATCGCCGCCCTGCACCTCGTTGAGATACCACGCCCACAGGATGGGCGAGCCGGTGGAATCGGTGTCGGGCGATTTGTGGCCGAAGACGAGTGTGGTCATGGGTCTGTCCTGAATGCTGCGGGTGTTTCGCGCGCCTTATAGGGATGTGGGGGCGGGTTGTCACCCACCAATGCTGCACTGCGGCGAAGGGGGTCTGACCACAGCTCGTGTACGCCATCTAGCATGAGGTAACCGATGGGAGCAGGTTGGCGGGCACGGGCACGCCAGCCTTGAGCGAAACGGTCAGGTGAGGGATGGGAGCCCGAAACCTGTGTTGCGTCGGGTCGGGGCAGTTACCGGGGAATGGCCTAAAGCGGACGGTCGGGACTTGACCCTGGCGCGGAATCGAGGGCGAAGCCCGCCGCGCCATCGCCAGGCCGCCCCCCGGACTGGCGATATCGTTAAGTATACACACCGCCTGAAGGTCTTGCGGATTCTGAGAAATAAAGTGCCCTGAAAAACCGTCGGATCGCCAGCCCGCGGCCTGTCGATGTCCCGGCTCATCCAAAGGCAGATCAAGGCCAAACGCACCCTCATGTCTCTGTCTGCCACAGACCGCTCCGTCCCGCGCATCTCCCATCAAACCTTCATGCGCGCGACCGGCGGTCCCGCAGAGACAGACCACCCCCCATTCACTCAGGACGCCACCGCCTGCACCGCCCCTGTCACCAGCACCGCGCCGCCCACCACCAGCCCGTAGCCCACCAACATCAACAGCCCGTCGCGGGCGAACATGCCGGTGGCGAAGAGTGCTGTGGCCGAGGCGAGGATCGAGGTGAGGAAGGGCACGAACTCGATCAGCGGCATGAAGAAGGAGACGGTGGCGCAGATTGCCAGCGCGGGGATGTTGCCGGGCTTGTCGGCGAGCCATGTCAGCCGTTCGTTTATCAGCGGGTCGATCCACGCGACCGGGCCACGCAGCGCGCGCAGGACGCGGGCGAAACGCGCGGCGTCGAGCGCGCGATCCAAGAGCACGCGCGGCAGCCAGATCCGATCGTGCCCCAGCAGCATCTGCAACGCCACCAGCCCCACCAGCGCCGACAGGATGCTCGGCACGCCGGGCACAGCCGAGGCGGGCGAGACAAGAACGAGGCTAGGCACCAGAAGCATCGGCGTGAAGGCGCGCGGGCCGAGGATGGCCAGCACCTCGCGCACCGACACCGCGCCGTCGCCCGTCTCTGCCTCGATCCGGTCGAGCAGGCGGGTCAGGTTGTCGTTCGGAGGGGCGGGGCGGATGGTCATCGGGCCTCTTTCGCGGCGGGTGGCGGTCGACCGGGAAATAGCCGCTTGCGGGCGGGTTATCCAGCGTCGTGGCTTCGCGTTCTTTTTCTCGAACGAAGGAGTTGACAGGCTTCCTCGCACTCCCTACTTCTGCGCCGTTAGCACTCGAATGGAGTGAGTGCTAATGATCCCCGCCGGGGATCATTCAATAGGGAAACTTTGAGCCAAGGAGCCTCGAAGATGGCATTCAAACCGCTGCATGACCGCGTGCTCGTCCGCCGCGTGGAGAGCGAAGAAAAAACCGCCGGGGGTCTTATCATCCCCGAAACCGCCAAGGAAAAGCCGCAGCAAGGCCAGGTCGTCGCCGTTGGCGACGGTGCGCGCAAGGACAATGGCGAACTGATCGAGATGGCCGTCAAGGCCGGTGACACGGTCCTGTTCGGCAAGTGGTCCGGCACCGAGGTCACGATCGACGGCGAAGAGCTGATGATCATGAAGGAAAGCGATATCCTCGGGATCATCGACGACGACAAGGCCGCCAAGGCCGCCTGAAGGCCGCGCATCGTCTGACCCGGAAACAACGAATAAGCAGGAGTATCCGAACATGGCTGCTAAAGACGTACGATTCGATACCGACGCCCGCAACCGCATGATGCGGGGCGTCAACACCCTGGCCGACGCGGTCAAGGTGACGCTCGGCCCCAAGGGCCGCAACGTGGTGCTGGACAAGAGCTTTGGCTCGCCGCGCATCACCAAGGACGGCGTGTCTGTCGCCAAGGAAATCGAGCTTGAGGACAAGTTCGAGAACATGGGCGCGCAGATGGTCAAAGAAGTGGCCAACCGCACCAATGACGAGGCCGGCGACGGCACCACCACCGCCACCGTGCTGGCACAGGCGATCGTCCGCGAAGGCATCAAGTCCGTGTCCGCGGGCATGAACCCGATGGACCTCAAGCGCGGCATCGATCTCGCGACCAAGAAGGTCGTCGAGCACATCAAGGCGGCGGCGCGCAAGGTCGAGAATTCCGAGGAAGTCGCGCAGGTCGGCACCGTGTCTGCCAACGGCGAGAGCGAGATCGGCCAGATGATCGCAGACGCGATGCAGAAGGTCGGCAACGAGGGCGTCATCACCGTCGAGGAAGCCAAGGGCCTCGAGACCGAGACCGAAGTGGTCGAGGGCATGCAGTTCGACCGTGGCTATCTCAGCCCCTATTTCGTCACCAACTCCGACAAGATGATCGCCGAGCTTGATGACTGCCTCATCCTGCTGCACGAGAAGAAGCTGTCGAGCCTCCAGCCGATGGTGCCGCTGCTCGAGCAGGTGATCCAGTCGCAGAAACCGCTGCTCATCATCGCCGAGGACGTCGAGGGCGAGGCGCTCGCCACGCTCGTGGTCAACAAGCTGCGCGGCGGCCTCAAGATCGCGGCCGTCAAGGCGCCGGGCTTTGGCGATCGCCGCAAGGCCATGCTTCAGGACATCGCGATCCTCACGGGCGGCCAGGTGATCTCCGAGGATCTGGGCATGAAGCTCGAATCGGTGACGATGGACATGCTCGGCTCGGCCAAGACGGTGAACATCACCAAGGACGAGACCACCATCGTCGACGGTCATGGCAGCAAGGACGAGATCGAGGCGCGCGTCGCCCAGATCCGCACCCAGATCGAGGACACCACCTCGGATTATGATCGCGAGAAGCTCCAGGAGCGCGTGGCCAAGCTTGCCGGTGGTGTGGCCGTGATCCGCGTCGGCGGCATGACCGAGACCGAGGTGAAGGAGCGCAAGGACCGCGTCGATGACGCGCTCAACGCGACCCGCGCCGCGGTGCAGGAAGGCATCGTCGTCGGCGGCGGCGTGTCCCTCGTGCAGGGCGCCAAGGCGCTCGACGGGCTGACCGGGGCCAACACCGATCAGAACGCCGGGATCATGATCGTGCGCAAGGCGCTCGAATCGCCGCTGCGCCAGATCGCCGAGAACGCGGGCGTGGACGGATCGGTTGTCGCGGGCAAGATCCGCGAGAGCGACGATCTCAAGTTCGGCTACAACGCGCAGACCGACGAATATGGCGACATGTTCAAGTTCGGCGTGATCGACCCGGCCAAGGTGGTCCGCACCGCGCTCGAGGATGCAGCCTCGATCGCTGGCCTGCTGATCACCACCGAGGCGATGGTGGCCGACAAGCCGCAGAAAGAAGGCGCCGGTGGCGGCGGCGGCGGCATGCCCGACATGGGCGGCATGGGCGGCATGATGTAAGTCAGCCCCCGGCCTTTGAAGCCAAGGGAAAGGGTCGCGCAGTGCGCGGCCCTTTTTTTGTTCGGGCCGTGGCGTGTTTGAGTATTTGAGGAAAGATGAAGGGGGCGGATCAGCCCTCTTCGGCCAGCAGCGCGCGCAGCCCGCTGCGGTAATCGGGGTGGAGGAGGCGCACGCCGAGTTCCTCCTTGATGCGCCGGTTCGAGACGCGTTTCGATTCGGCATAGAACGAACGCGCCATCGGCGTCATCTCGGCCTCGTCAAACGGGATTGCCTCGGGCACCGGCAGGCCCAGCAAGTCGGCGGCGTGGGCGATCACGTCCTCGGGCGGAGCCGGGTCGTCGTCGCAAAGATTGTAGACGGCGCCAGGGCGGGGGCGGTCGACGGAGGCTTCGAGCACCTGAGCGATATCGTCGACGTGGATGCGACTGAACACCTGCCCCGGCTTGACGATCCGCCGGGCGGTGCCTTGTCGCACCTTTTCGAACGGGCCGCGCCCGGGGCCGTAGATACCCGCGAGGCGGAAGATGTGCAGCGGCAGGCCGGGAATGGATTGCCATTCGGCCTCTGCCGCGACGCGCCGCTGCCCGCGGGTGGTGGAGGGGGTGAGCGGGGTGGTCTCGTCCACCCAGCCGCCCTGATGGTCGCCGTAGACGCCGGTGGTCGAGAGGTAGCCCGCCCATTCCAGACCGGGCGCGGCTGCGGCGATGGCGTCGCGGTGGCGTGCCAGCACCGGATCGCCCGCCTCGGTCGGGCCTGCGGAACTGAGCAGGTGGGTGGCCTCGCCCAACGCGGTGGTCACATCGTCCCGGTCCCACAGGAGCGGCGTGACCCCCTCGGCGCGCAGGGTATCGGCCCTGGCCGGGTCGCGGGTGGTGCCCAAGACGCGCCAGCCCCGCGGCAAGAGCCGCCGTGCCAGCGCCCGCGCCGAATAGCCGTGACCAAAGGAGAGAAGCACCTTGCCCATGCCCGGTTCATCGCCCGGCGCGGCGCGATTGGCAAGAGGCGGCGCCCGCTTGCGCCGCGGCCGCAGCGCGCCGGGCGCACGCCCTCGCCCGTCCGTCGGTTCCGGTGACGCGGCCTCTGGACAGCCCCCGGCGGCGGTGGCACGGTTTGATCAAACGTGTAACCCTTGCCGGAGACAGCCCCATGAAGGACGACAATTTCCTGCGCGAGATGAATGGCCGCGACATGTGGCAGCCGATGGGCCACCCGGGCGACGCGCGATCCAACCCGCCACGCATCATCAAGAGCGCCGAGGGCGTGCGGCTGACGGATATCGACGGGCATTCGGTGGTCGATGCCGTGGGCGGGCTGTGGTGCGTGAACCTGGGCTATTCCAACGACGCGGTGAAGCAGGCGATCGCCGATCAGCTTTGGCAGTTGCCCTATTACTCGGGCTTTGGCGGCACCACCAACCCGGCCTCGATCGAGGCCGCCTATGCTGTGCGCGAATTCTTTGCTGATGACGGGATGGAGCGGGTGTTTTTCACCTCGGGCGGGTCGGACAGCGTCGACACGGCGCTGCGGCTGGCGCGGCAATACCACCGCCTGCGCGGAGAGCCCACGCGCACCAAGTTCCTCAGCCTCAAGAAGGGCTATCACGGCACCCATTGGGGCGGGGCGAGCGTCAACGGCAACAATCGCTTTCGTATCAATTACGAGCCGTTGCTGCCCGGCTGTTTCCACATCCCCGCGCCCTACCCCTATCGCAATCCGTTTGACGAAAGCGATCCGGCGCGGCTGACCGAGAAGATCGCCGCCGCGATGGTGGACGAGATCGAGTTCCAGGATCCATCGACCATCGCCGCCTTCATCATGGAGCCGATCCTCGGCGCGGGCGGGGTGATCGTGCCGGACGCGTCGTTCATGGGCCGCATGCGCGACATCTGCGACCGCTACGGTATCGTGATGATTTCCGACGAGGTGATCTGCGGCTTCGGGCGCACCGGCGACTGGACCGGCGCGCGGCACTGGGGTGTGCAGCCCGACATGGTGACGATGGCCAAGGGCGTGACCTCGGGCTATTTCCCCGTGGGCGGTGTGCTCGTCTCGGGCGATGTGGCCGAGGTGTTCGAAGCAGCGGATGCGCGCGGCACGCTGTGGACTGGCTATACCTATTCCGCCCATCCGGTCGGGTCGGCGGCGGTGGTGGCGTGCCTGTCCGAAACGCTGCGTCTGGATACCAGGACCAACGCAGGCCAGCGTGGCACGCAGCTTTACGAGGGCGTGCGGCGACTGGCCGAAAAGTACGACATCATCGGCGATGTGCGCGGCGGGCACGGGTTGTTGACCGGGATCGAGATCGTGTCGGACCGCGACGCCAAGACACCGATGGACGCCGAGACGATGCAACGCATCCACACCGCCACCTATGAGGCGGGCGCGATGGTGCGGCTGGGCGCGCACAACATCCTGATGTCGCCGCCACTGGTGATCAGCGAGGCCGAGATCGACGTGATCCTCTCGGCGCTCGATGCCGGGTTCTCGGCGGCCTGACGCGGTGAAACATCTTCTGGCAGCGGTCGTGCTCTGGACCGCCACGGCGCGGGCGGCGCAGGCCCATGCGACCGAGCAGGGCTTTGTGCTGTTGTTGCCCACCGATATCTACATCGCCGCCGGTGGCGCGGTGGTGGTGCTGACCGTGGTGCTGCTGGCGGTGCTGCCGGGGCGCGTGGCGGCGGCGGCGTTCCGGCCCGTGACGCTGTGGCGCACGCGGGGCAAGGGGCTGGCCGGTCAGGCGGGCCGCGTGCTGGCGGTGCCGCTGCTGGTCTGGCTAGTCTGGCAGGGCTGGGCCGGATCGCGCGACCCGCTGGGCAATCCGCTGACGCTGGCGGTGTGGGTGGTGTTCTGGATGGCGCTGGTGAGCGCGCAAGGTGTGGTCGGCGACCTGTGGGCGCGGATCAACCCGTGGGGCGGTGCGGCGCTGCTGCTGGCGCGGGTCCGCCGGCGCGCGCCGCTGCACTATCCGCGCGCGATGGGTCACTGGCCGGGGGTCATCGGCTTTCTCGGCTTTGCCGGGTTCCTGCTGGCCGATCCCGCGCCCGCCGATCCGGCGCGGCTGGCGCTGGTGGCGGGGGGCTACGCGCTGGCGATGCTGGCCGGCGTGGTGCTGCTCGGGCGGCGCTGGCTGGTGCGCGGCGAGGCGCTTACGCTGTTGATGCGAGCCTATGCGCGGGTGGCCGCCGTGGGCCGATGGGACGGGCGGCGCGCGCTGGGTCTGCCGGGCTGGCGGATCGCGCGGGGGCGGCGGCCTGCGCCGGGTCACGCCGTACTGCTGTTGCTGTTGCTGGGCAGCGGCAGTTTCGACGGGCTCAACGAGACCTTCCTGTGGCTCGACCTGCTGGCGATCAACCCGCTGGAATTTCCGGGGCGGTCGGCGGTGATCGGTCCCAATCTCGCCGGGCTCGCGCTGGCCAATGCCGCGTTGCTTTTGGTGTTCAGCGGCGCGCTGTGGCTGGGCGCGCGGCTGGCGGGCATGCGCGAGGGGGTGGCCGCGCTGTTTTGCCGGTTTGCGCCCACGCTGCTGCCGATCGCGCTGGCCTATCACATCGCGCATTACCTGCCGTCGCTGCTGCTCGACGGGCAGTACGTGTGGGCCGGGATCGCCGAGGCGCTGCACCTCGGCCATCCCCACGTCACTGCCGGGTTCATGAGCAGCCCCGGCCCGGTGCGCGCGATCTGGCTGGTGCAGGCGGGAGCCGTGGTGGTGGGGCATGTCATCGCGCTGATGCTGGCGCATGTGATCGCGCTGCGCGCCGGGCAGTCGGCGTGGCGGGCCACGCTGGGGCAGGCACCGCTGGCGCTGTTCATGGTGGGCTATACGATATTCGGCCTGTGGCTGTTGGCCACGCCGCGCGGTGCCTGAGGCGAAAGAGGCTGGACAGGGGGGGCGGGCTTGCGCATGTTGCGCGCGCGGTGATCCTTGCCGCAAGTGCGAAAGACCGAAGCGGAGACCCGCCAATGACCGTCAAGACCAAAGCCACCACCACGCGGCGCGGCGCCATGCGCGCGCTGACAGGCGGCATCGCCGCGGCGAGCCTGCCGATGTGGGCGCGCTACACCCAAGCCCAGAGCGCGGCCCCCATCCGCATCGGGTTTCAGCAGCACCGCACCGGCATCGGCGCGGCCTATGGGCGCTGGTACGGTCGGGCGACCGAGGCGGCGGTCCAGCTCATCAACGAGGGCGGCGGCATCAACGGACGGCCCGTGGAGATCGTCGCCGAGGATGACGGCACCGATCCCAAGCGCGGCGCCGAGGTGGTCGAGAAATTCGCCAATCAGCACAAGGTGGACGTGGGTTTTGGCACGCTGTTTTCCCATGTCGTCATCGGCTCTGCCCCGCGCGCGGGCGAGCTGAAGCTGCCGTATTTCGTGGTCTCGGAGGGCACGCATGTCTCCTCGGGGATGCTCAACCGATACACGCTCCAGCCCGGCATCACGGATGTGAGGAGCCAGGTGATCTCGATGGCGCCCTTCATCACCGAAACGCTGGGCAAGAAGGTCACGATGATCTTTCCCGATTACGGGTTCGGCTATGACCACCGCGACGCGCTCGGCCCCGCCATCGAGGCGCAGGGTGGCGAGATACTAGAGCGGATCGCGATTCCGCCGACCGAGACCTCGTTCACCCGCTATTTCCCGCGCATCCCGCGCGACACCGAGGTGCTGTATCATGTCATGGTCGGCCCCGGCGTGCTGACCTTCGTCAAGGAGCTGGGCGAGTTCTTTGGCGGGCAGGGACCGGAGTTGTTCGGTTTCATCGACAGCCTCGAAGCGGTGGCGATCGACAGCCCCGGCCTCGAATTCCTGGAGGGCAGTCACTTCTGGGAAGGCATGTGCCGCCACGCGCAGCCCGACGACAGCGAGCACGCGGCGGCCTATCGCGCGGCGGTGGGCGTGGACGACCGCGGCGCGGCGCTGAGCGATGCGCGCGACGTGTCCACCTATGGCCACATGTTCGGCTGCTGGGAGACGCTGCACGTCATCAAGGCGGGGATGGAGGCGGCGGGATACGCTGGCCCGCAGGATCGTGCCGCGCTGATCGAGGCGGTGGAGGCGATGGAAGACATGCCCGAGAGCCTCGCCCACCCGCAGGGGGCCAAGCGTTTCAACGGGCGCACGCACCAGGTATTTGGCCACCAGAACATCAGCCGGGTCGAGGGCGGGCGGCTCATTCGCGTGCATCGCACCTCGATCGAGGATACACTCTATCCCGACATGGTGGATTACACGACACAGCCATTCTGAGGGAGGGCCGAGCGTGACGGCGGGCATCCTGCGCATGATGGGGGCGCTGGCGCTGGTGGCGCTGACCGCCTGCGGCGGGCCGCCACCCGCCGCCACGCCGGACGAGGTGTCGCGGCTCGCCGCCGCAATCGCGTCGCTCGGGCCGGAAGTGGATCGCGACGAGGCGCGACGTGCGGCGGAGATTTCCTACGCGCACAGCCACCGCCTTGCCCTCGAATACGAGATCACCGACCCGCCGATCATCCACAACACCAAGGTCAATCTCGGCATCAAGCCGCGCGGCCTGTGCTGGCACTGGGCGCATGACATGGAAAAGCGGCTCGCGCAGGAGCGGTTTGCCACGCTCGACCTGCACCGCGCGGTGGCCAACGCCGACAACGCCTTTCGGCTGGAACACTCCACCGCCATCGTGAGCGCGAAGGGCGCAGATTATGACGACGGGATCATCCTCGATCCGTGGCGCAAGGGCGGACGGCTGACATGGATGCCGGTACGCGAGGACGACGCCTATAACTGGGAGCCGCGCAACGCGGTGGTCGCGCGCGCGCTGGAGCGCAAGCACGGGCAGATCGTGACGCTGACCGACGATCAGCGCATCCTGATGGGCGGCGCGGAGTTCGTCCCGGAATGACCGTGGCGCGCCGCTGATGGAATTCGGGCCTCACCTCGTACTCGCGCTTATCGAAGGCGCGGTAACGGCGGCGGTGCTGGCGCTGACGGCATCGGGGCTGAGCCTCGTCTTCGGGGTGATGCGGGTGGTCAACATCGCGCATGGCGAGTTCTTCATGCTGGGCGCGGTGATTGCGTGGTGGATCACGCAAGGCATCGGCGGGCATCCCGGTTGGGGCTTCGCCGCCGCAATGGTGGCGGCGCCGCTGATGGTGGGGGCGCTGGCGGTGGCGGCGGACCTCACGGTGCTGCGGCGACTGTCCTACGATCCAGAGCGCACCATCGTGGCCACCATCGGCCTGCTCTACATCATCCAGCAACTCACACTGATGACCTACGGCCCCGAGGCGCGACCGGTGGTGGCCCCGTTCGACGCGCGCATCGCGCTGCCCTGGCCCGAGCGGGGCGCGGAGGGTTGGCAGATCGGCTGGCCTTGGGGGCTCAGTACCACCGCCTGGAAACTGGCGGTGATCGGCGCGGCGGCGGCAATGGTGGGGGCGCTGTGGCTGTTCATGTCGCGCACGCGGGCGGGGCTCGTGCTGCGCGCCACGCAGGCCGACCGCGAGATGGCCACCGCCTTCGGCATCCCCGTCGAGCGGGTCTACGCGCTCACCTTCGGGCTGGGCGCGGGGCTGGCGGCACTGGCCGCGGTGCTGATCGTGCCGATCCGGCAAGCGCATTACCTGATGGGGGGCGATCCGCTGCTCCTGTCTTTCGTGGTGGTCATCATCGGCGGGCTTGGCAGCCTGCCCGGCACGCTGCTTGCGGCGGTACTGATCGGGTTGTCGGACGGGATCATCTCGGTGTTCTTCTCGCCGACGCTGGCCAAGATCGTCGCCACGCTGATGGTGGCGCTGGTGCTGGTGTTCCGGCCACAGGGCCTGTTCGGGACACGCGCGCCATGAGGGTTCTGGCGCTGCACCTGGGCCTGCTGGCGGTGCTGGGCGCGCTGCATTTCACCCTGCCCGCCTATCACCACGGCAATCTCGCGCGGGTGATGGTGCTGGCAAGCTATGGCATCGGCTACAACCTGCTGTTCGGCTATGCCGGACTACTGAGCCTCGGACATGCACTGTTCTTTGCCTCGGGCATGTATGGCGCGGGGCTTCTGGTACAGCATGGAGGCGCGGGCGCGGGAGCCGCGATGCTGGCCGGGACGGTGGCGGCGGCGGTGGTCGCGGCGGCGCTGGCGCTGGTGGCGTTGCGCACGCGCGGCGTCGCGTTCATGATCGTGACGCTGATGTTCGCGCAGGCGGGATACCTGACGATCCTGTATTTCGGGGACTGGACCGGCGGCGACGAGGGCTTCGTTTTGCCGCAGGCGGGCCGGATGCTGCTGGGCCTCGACCTTGGCACCGCCAATGCGCGGTACCTCGCGGCGCTGGCGCTGTTCTCGGGCTGCTTGGTGGGGAGCCTCGCGCTGGCGCGCGCACCGTTCGGGCGGGTGCTGGTGGCGATCCGCGAAAACGAGGAGCGCGCGCGGATGCTGGGCTATGACACGCAGGCGCACAAGCGCGGGGCGATGATCCTGTCGGGGGCGATCTCGGGGGCGGCGGGGGCGGCCTATGCGATCCTGTTCGGCTATGTCGGCGCAAGCTTTGCCGAGGTGCAATACTCGATCCTGCCGCTTCTATGGGTGCTGCTGGGCGGGGCGGGCACGGTGCTGGGGCCGTTCGTCGGCGCGCTGTTCATGTTCTACCTGATCGACCTCGCCTCGGGGGTGACGAGCGCGTACATGCTGATCGCCGGGGTGGCGCTGGTTCTGCTCACGCTTTACGCGCCGCAGGGCCTGATGGGCGAGGTGCGGCGCAGGCTGTGGCGGGGGCTGCCATGAGCCTGCTGCGCGTGCGGGGGCTGACCCGCGATTTCGACGGGCTGAGGGCAGTGGATGGCGTCGATCTCGACATCGTCGAGGGCGAGGTACGCGCGCTCATCGGCCCCAACGGCGCGGGCAAGACCACGCTGGTGGGCATGATCGCGGGGCGCATCGCACCAAGCGCGGGGCGGGTGACGTTCGACGGGCGCGACATAACGCATATGCCCGCGCACCGGCGGATGCGGCTGGGTATGGCCTACACGTTCCAGATCACGTCGGTCTTTGCCGGGCTGTCCGTGGTCGAGAACGTGGCGCTCGCCGCCCGGCGGCGGGCGCGGGGTGCGGCGGTCGGGTCCGCGGTGGCAGCGGCGCTCGACCGGGTCGGCCTCGGGGATCGCGGGGCCGAGATGGCGGGCGACCTGGCCTACGGTCATCAGCGATTGCTGGAGATCGCCATGGGCATCGCGCAGCGCCCGCGCCTCCTGATCCTCGACGAGCCGACGCAGGGTCTGGCCAAGGGCGAGATCGCGGGTTTCGGACGGCTGGTGCGCGATTTGGCGGGCGAGACGACGATCCTGCTGATCGAGCACAACATGGACGTGGTCATGGCGCTGGCCGGGCGGATCACCGTGATGGACGCGGGCCGGGTGCTGGCCGAGGGCACGCCGGGGGAAATCCATGCCAACCGCGCGGTGCAGGCGGCCTATCTGGGGGGCGGGGGCGATGCTGCGGCTGGATGAGATCGTGGCGGGCTATGGCCGGTCGCAGGTGCTGCACGGGGTATCGCTGTCGCTGGAGCGGGGCGAAATCCTGTGCCTCATGGGGCGTAACGGCGCGGGCAAGACCACGCTTTTGCGCGCGATCATGGGGCTGGTGCCTCTGTCGGGCGGGGCGATCACGCTGGGAGATGAGCGGCTCGACCGGTTGCCCGCGCACCGGGTGCCGCGTGCGGGGCTGGGCTATGTGCCGCAGGGGCGGCGGCTCTTCGCGGGGCTGAGCGTGGCCGAGAACCTGGAGATCGGGCTGATGGCGCGCGGCGGTGACAGCGGCTTGCGCGACGAGGTGCTGGGCCTGTTCCCGCGCCTTGCCGCGCGGTTGGGTCAGCGGGCCGAGACGCTGTCGGGCGGTGAGCAACAGATGCTCGCGCTGGCGCGGGCGCTGTGCCTGCGCCCCGATGTGCTGCTCCTCGACGAGCCGACCGAGGGCCTGCAGCCTTCGATGATCGCCGCCATCCGCGAGGTGGTCGCGGCCAGGCGCGACGCGGGGGTAGCGGTGCTGCTGGTCGAACAGCGGCTCGACGCGGTGCTGCCGGTCGCGGACCGGGTCGCGTTCCTTGAAAACGGGCGCATGGGCCCGGTGGTGAGCGCGGGCGCCCTGCGCGCCGACCGCTCGGTGGCCGATCGCTATCTGGGCGTGTGACCCTCGTCAGCGCAGGTAAAGATCGGCGTACCGCCCGGTTCCCTGGTCCGAGATGAAGCGCAGGGTATCGCCGCGCTGCCGCACCGCCTGGCAATTTGCCCCAAGTTCCATGCTGCCCCAGTAGAGATCGCGGCAGAAGTGCCCCTGCGCCCAGCGCCACGCGCCCGACACGTCACGACCAAAGGCGCGGCCCCGGATGCGGCCATCGGGCGTCACCTCCAGCCGGATGCCAAAGCGCGTCAGGTCGCGCCCCTCGATCAGCGACACGAATCGGTCACGCTCGGTCACCTGCGCGAATTCGGCCTGCGCCGCCATCGGCGCGACGAGCAGACCCAGCAGGACAAACACCAGACGCATCTCTCACGACCCTCCACATTCCTGTGTCCGGTCATGATACGCGGGCGCGTGCCGCCCGGATCACTCGCGCGAAAGGCCGAGCACGTCGATCATGTCATACTCGCCAGGCTTTTTCCCCTGCCCCCAGAGCGCGGCGCGCAGCGCACCACGCGCGAAGATCGCCCGGTCAGTGGCGACATGGCGCAGGATGATCCGCTCGCCCGTGCCGGCAAAGATCACGTCATGCTCGCCCACGACGTCGCCGCCACGGATCGCGGCAAAGCCGATATGGCCCTGCTCGCGCCGCCCGGTGATGCCGTCGCGACCGCGATCCGCCACCCGGTCCAGCATCACGCCGCGCCCCTCGGCCGCCGCCTCGCCCAGCATCAGCGCGGTGCCCGAGGGCGCATCGACCTTCTGGTTGTGATGGGCCTCGACGATCTCGATATCGAACGCCTCATCGAGGGCGGCGGCCACCTTTTTCGTCATCTGCACCAGCAGGTTGACTCCGAGGCTCATGTTACCCGCGCGCACGATCACCGCGTGCCGCGCCGCGGCCGTCAGGCGCTTTAGGTCGGCGTCGTCGAACCCGGTCGTGCCGATCACGTGCACAACCCGCGCCTGCGCGGTCAGCGTCGCCATCTCGACGCTTGCCGCGGGCGCGGTGAAATCAATGACCGCATGCGCTTGCGCCACCAGCTCCAGCGGATCGTCGCTCACCGTGACGCCCATCTCGGCCTCGCCCATCGCGTGGCCGAGATCCTGCCCGATCCAGTCGTGGCCCGGTCGCTCCAGCGCGCCGATGAGCCGCGCCTTGGTACTCTCGCCCACCACGCGGGCCAGCATCCGCCCCATCCGTCCCGATGCGCCGTTGATGACAATGCCTGGAAGTTCACCCATGCCGCCCGCTCCTGTCCTGCGTTGGCCCCTTGCATAGCCCGCGCCCCCGCAACCGGCAAGCGGATGGCATTGATCTCGCCCCGTCCTTGCGCGCATAGTCCGCGCCACACGCCCAAGCCAGAAGGACCACCAATGGAGCCGCGCCAGATCACCGAAGACTTCTCCGTCGCGCCGCAGATCACGCCCGAGGACATCCCCGCTATCGCCGCCGCGGGGTTCCGCTCGATCATGTGCAACCGCCCCGATGACGAAGAGCCGGGCCAGCCCCACGAGTCCGCGGTCACCGAGGCGGCCCGCGCCGCCGGGCTCGAGACGTGCTGCGTACCGTTTTCCTCGGCCACCATGACAGAGGCCGATGTCGCGGCCTTTCGCGCGGCGCTCGACGACATGCCCAAGCCCATGCTCGCCTATTGCCGCACCGGTACGCGCTGCACGATGATGTGGAGCCTTGTCAATTACGACACGCTCGGCGCCGAGGCCATCCTGCGCGCGACATCGGCGGCAGGCTACGACATGTCGGGCCTCGTGGCGCAGCTTCAGGCCCGGCGATGAGCCCGTGGCGCCTGTGCGGCCATGACGGCACCGGGGGCCGTGCGCTGACGCTCGATGGCGCGCGCATCCGGGACGAGGCCTGGGGCGAGACGGCAGAGGCGGCGCTTGCCGCGCTCGGGTCCACCTCTGGCCCCGTGTTTCGCATCGGCGACGGCGTGGCCGTGCCGCTGCCCGCCGCGCTGCTGCCCGACACCGTGGGCAGCGGCCTGCCCGGCCTGACGCAGGAGACCCCGCCAGACTGCCTCGACGGCTGGACGCGGCTGATGCTCATTGGCCTCGCCGGCACGCCGCCGCACCATGACGGCATCGCCTGCGTCGCGACCCCCACGCTCGCGCATTGGGTGCACCTGAGCGCGGGCGAGGCGGTGAGTTGCCAAAGCTTCCTCACCCCCCGCCTCGCCACCGCCCTCGGCGCCGCCGAAGAGGCCGACGCGGAGGCGCTCGCCGACACGCTGAGCCGCCCCGAGCGCCTTGCCGCACATCTGCGCGTGGCCGAAGTGCGGGGTGCGCCCGCCGCCCTCACCGGCCACCTTCTGGGGGCCGAACTGGCCGCCGCGCGGCCCTATTGGCTGGGGCAGGAGGTCAACCTTATCGGCCCCGAGGCGGCAACCGGCGCGCGGGCCGCGGCGCTCGAAGCGCAGGGCGTGCCGGTCACGCGGCACGACCCCGACGACCTGCTGGCCCCGGCTGTCGCCGCGCTTGCCGCCCGGCGCGACGGAACCGCCTGAGCACGCCGGAAATATTCCGTCGCCGTCCATTGAACGCGCCTCGGCGCGGAGCCAGATATCGGCGGCCCCGCTCATCGAAAGGACGGCAGGATGATCGACATTTGGCTTCCCCTCGCGGGCGGACTCGCGCTGCTCATCGTCGGCGGAGACCTGCTGGTGCGGGGCGCGGTGCGCGTGGCCGAACGGCTCGGCATCTCGCCGCTCGTGATCGGCCTCACGCTGGTGGGCTTTGGCACCTCCACGCCCGAGCTGGTGACCTCGGTACAGGCCGCGCTTTCGGGCGCGCCGGGTATCGCGTGGGGCAACATCGTCGGCTCCAACATCGCCAATATCCTGCTCATCGCCGGGGCCTCGGCGCTGCTTTTTCCCATCGCCGTCACCGAACCCGCGCTGCGCCGCGACGCGATGGTGATGCTGGCGGTGGCCGCGGTCTTTTCCGGGTTGGCGGCGTTCTCCCCGATGGGGCGCGGGATCGGCGCGGCGCTTTTGCTGGCGCTCGCCGTCTACGTGATCCTGACCATCCGGAACGACCGCGCCGCCACCGCCGGCGCGCTGCACGACAAACAGGCCGCGCTCGCCGCGCTCGACCCTGCGCTCGCGCCCCTGCCCGCGCGGACCGGGGGCCTGATGGTCCCGCTCCTGATCGCGCTGGGCGGGCTTGCGCTGGTGATCGGCGGCGGCGCGGCGCTGGTGCGCGGGGCGGTGGCGCTGGCGCAGACGCTTGCCATCCCGGAGACGGTGATCGGCCTGACCATCGTCGCCGTCGGCACCTCGATGCCCGAACTGGTGACCTCGGTGATGGCCGCGATCCGGCGGCAGGGCGACGTGGCCTTTGGCAATATCGTCGGCTCCAACATCGTCAACATCCTCGGGATCGGCGGGGTGACGGCGCTCATCGCGCCGGTGCCCGTGCCCGCCGCCATCGCCGGGTTCGACGCGCCGGTGATGCTGGCGGCGACGGTTCTGATGGTGCTGCTCGCGGCCACCGGGCTGCGCGTCTCGCGGCGGGAAGGGGCGCTGCTTCTGATGGGTTACGTCGCCTATCTCGCGGTGCTCTGGCCCTGACCCGCCGTCCCGCGAAGCCCAGCGTTAACCATTCCTAAACGCCTGTTGCGCTAGGCGTTAACCCTGTCGTCACATTCGCGGGGAGCACATGGTCGCACGCGCCTACACCGTGGCCTTCGAAGGGGTCGAGGCGCGCCATGTCGAGGTGCAATGCGCGGTCCTGCCGGGCCTGCCGGGCTTTTCGCTCGTGGGCCTGCCCGACAAAGCGGTGTCGGAGGCGCGCGAGCGGGTGCGCGCGGCGCTCTCGGCGCTCGCCATCGCGCTGCCCTCGCGGCGCATCTCGGTCAACCTCTCGCCCGCGGACCTGCCCAAGGAGGGCAGCCATTTCGACCTGCCCATCGCGCTCGCCCTGCTTGCCGCGCTCGAGATCATCCCCTCTGACGCCGCCGAGAGCACCACCGCACTCGGGGAATTGTCGCTCGACGGCTCGCTCATCCCGGTGGTGGGCGCGTTGCCCGCGGCGATGGCCGCCGCCGCCGAGGACCGGATGCTGCTTTGCCCCCGCGCCTCGGGGCCCGAAGCGGCGTGGGTGGACGCGGCGCAGGTGATCGGCGCGGCCTCGCTGGCGGAAGTGGTGCGCCACTTTACCGGCGAGCGCCCTCTCGCCCCGGCCACGCCCGGCGAGGTGACGGCCCCGCCGCCCGGGCGCGACCTGCGCGACGTCAAGGGGCAGGAACGCGCCAAGCGCGCGCTGGAAATCGCCGCCGCCGGGCGCCATCACCTGCTGATGTCCGGTCCGCCCGGCTCGGGCAAATCCATGCTCGCGGCGCGCCTGCCGGGCATCCTGCCGCCGCTCAGCGCCGCCGAGGCGCTCGAGACCTCGATGATCCACTCAGTCGCCGGGCTCATCTCGGAGGGCGGGATCAGCCGCACCCGGCCCTTTCGCGAGCCGCACCACACCGCCTCGATGGCCGCCATCACCGGCGGCGGGCGCAGCGCCAAGCCGGGTGAGATCAGCCTTGCCCATAACGGCGTGCTGTTCATGGACGAGTTTCCCGAGTTTCCCCGCCCCGTGCTCGAAACCCTGCGACAGCCGCTCGAGACCGGCGAGGTGATGATCGCCCGCGCCAATGCCCATGTCAGCTACCCGTGCCGCTTCCTGCTGGTGGCCGCGGCCAACCCGTGCAAATGTGGCCACCTCACCGATCCGGCCCGTGCCTGCGCGCGCGCGCCCAATTGCGGCGAGGACTACATGGGCCGCGTCTCGGGGCCGCTGATGGACCGGTTCGACCTGCGCATCGAGGTGCCGCCGGTGGCGTTTTCCGATCTCGACCTGCCCGCCTCGGGTGCCACCTCGGCGCAGGCGGCCGAGCGGGTGGCGGCGGCGCGGGCGGTGCAACGGGCGCGCTTTGAGGGCCGGCCCGACATGCGCCTCAATGCCGATGCCGAAGGCGAGGCCCTGGAAGAGATCGCCACGCCCGACGCCGAGGGCCGCGCGCTGCTCACCCGCGTGGCCGACCGCTTCGGGCTCACCGCGCGCGGCTATCACCGGGTGCTGCGCGTGGCGCGCACCATCGCCGATCTCGACGGCGACGAGACCGTCCGCCACCCCCATGTGGCCGAGGCGGTAAGCTTTCGCATCAGCACCCTCAAAGAGCCCTGATCCAGTCCGCAAGGTCGTTCAGGGTGGCCTTTGCCTCGGGCAGGACATTGTGAAACAACGGCCAGACATGCGGATGATCGGGCGCGACATGCAGCACGCTCGACACCCCCTGCGCACGCAGCCGGGCCTGCATCCGCACCGCGTCATCGCGCAGGAATTCGGTATCGCCCACCACCATCCACACCGGTGGCGCGCCGTCGTATTGCCCCCGGAGCGGCGAAGCGCGCGGATCGTCCGGGTCATGCCCCGCGAGAAACATCTCGCACATTTCCCCGATCCGGCCGGGGGCGAGCACCACGTCGCGTTCGGCATTCTCCGTGATCGACGCGCCCGAAAACGTCATGTCGGTAAGCGGCGACAGGGCAAAGACACCCTTGGGCGGCGCGATGTCCTTCGCCAGTATCTCGTGCAGGAGCGCGAAGGACAGCGCGCCCCCCGCGCTATCGCCCCCGATGATGACCTCGTGCCCGGTCCTGAGCGCGCGGTAGACAGCCAGCGCATCCTTGATCTGCGCGGGAAAGGGATGCTCGGGGGCAAGGCGATAATCCGGCAGGCAGGCGCGCAGGCCTGTCAGCGCCGAGAGCCGCGCCAGCATTGCCCGATGCGTGTCCGACGAGCCGAACACATAGGCCCCGCCATGCAGGTACAGGATGACCGGTTCCTCGCGGGCATCGCGCGCCTGTGCCCATTGCACCGGCACGCCTGCGAGCGTGTCGCGACGATAGACGCGCCCCCACGGGCCGTGAAAATAGACTTTCGACTTCAGTTCGAAGGAGCGCCGCAATCGCTCGACCGGGTGCCGGGCCAGCGCCGGTTTCTCGAACCAGCGCAGGTGCCGGTTGAGCAGCGCCAGTTGCCAGCTCACCGCCGCCGCACCTCGATCGCGTCCCAGATGAGGCCCGCCCCGTTGGTGCCATCGAAGCGTTCCAGCTCCTGCAGGCCCGTGGGCGAGGTCACGTTGATCTCGGTCAGGTAATCGCCGATCACGTCGATTCCCACGAAAACCTGCCCCTTCTCGCGCAGAAGCGGGCCGATCCGGTCACAGATCTCGCGGTCACGCGCGGTCATCTCGACCTTCTCGGCGCGCCCGCCCACATGCATGTTCGAGCGCGTCTCGCCCACTGCCGGCACCCGGTTGATCGCGCCGATGGGCGTGCCATCCACCAGGATCACCCGCTTGTCGCCGCGGCTGACATCGGACAGGTATTTCTGCACGATCAGCGGTTCTCGCGAGAAGCCGGTGAACATCTCGTGCAGGCTCGCGAGGTTGCGGTCGGATTCTGGCAGGTGAAAGACACCCGCCCCGCCATTGCCGTAGAGCGGCTTGAGGATCACGTCGCCGTGGCGTGCACGGAAATCGCGGATTGTCCCGATATCCCGCGCGATGGCGGTGGGCGGCATCAGGTCGGGGAAATCGAGAATCAGGAGCTTCTCGGGGTAATTGCGCACCCAGAACGGATCGTTGACCACCAGCGTGCCCGGCGCCAGCCGCTGCAGGAGGTGCGTGGTGGTGATGTAGAACATGTCGAACGGCGGGTCCTGCCGCAGCCAGACCACGTCGAAATCGCCCAGGTCGACGGTCTTCTCTTCGCCAAGGCTGAAGTGATCGCCGGCAACCCGCTGCACATGGAGCGGCCAGCCGCGCGCCGTCACCCGCCCGTCCTCGTAGGCCAGCCGCTCCGGCGTGTAGTAGAACAACTCGTGGCCGCGCTCCTGCGCCTCCAGCGCGAGCCTGAACGTGCTGTCCGCTTCGATATCGACCGGCCCGATCGGGTCCATCTGAAAGGCGACCTTCATCCCGTTCCCCGTGGTTGTGCGTCCTTTCCTTTCATGGGCCAACGCGTTCCGGGGCGCAATTCAGAAATGACCGAAGGCCGCCTCGAGCAGGTGCACGGCCCCGGTCGCGTCCACCGCCGCCACGTCGAACCGCACCGGGGCAAGCTGCCCCTCGGGCGTGAGACCGATATATTCCGAGGCCGCGTGATAAATGCGCTCCATCTGCCCGTGGCGCAGCCGGTTCAGCGCCACGTCGAAACTCGCCGCGCGCTTGACCTCGCAAAAGACATAGGTATCGGGCGCGCGCAGCACGAGGTCGATCTCGCCGCTCTCGCCCCGCCAGCGCCGGGCGAGGACCCGCACACCGCGCGCCTCGTAATGGCGCGCCACGCTCTCCTCGGCGGCCTGCCCGCTCAGCCAGGCACGCAGGCCGCGCTCTTGCCGGCGCGACAGCCCAGGCGCCGACACCGATGGTGGTGCCCCCTCGAAATCGAATGCCAGTTGCCGCGTCTCCATCCTGCGCACCCTTTCCATCCTCGTCACCTCTCGATCCAGCACCCCGCGACCGCGCGCTCAGTCACGATCCGACCGGGCACCGGGTGCCGCCAGAACCAAGGCGCGCTGATAGACCGTGCGCCTTGGCAGCCCGAGGCGCGCCGCCACCAGATCGGCGGCATCGCGCACCGATCCCTCTTTTAATGCCTCTTCCAGCGCACTGTCTAAATCCGTTTCCTTAACATTTGACTGATCCCCGCGATCGATCACCACCACGATCTCGCCCTTGAGGGTCGTCCCGGCGCATCGGGTCGCGAGACCGGACAGCGTGTCGCGGCGTATCTCCTCGAATTTCTTGGTGATTTCCCGGCACAGCGCCGCCTGTCGCCCGCCGCCCAACACCTTGGCCGCATCCTCCAGCATCGCCGCGACGCGCCTTGGCGATTCGTAGAAAATGAGCGTCGCGGGCACGGCGGCAAGCTCCTCCAGCACCTTTCGCCGCCGCCCGGCGGTCGCGGGCAGGAAGCCAGCAAAGAGAAACCGGTCGGTGGGTAGCCCCGACAGCGTCAGCGCCGTGACTGCCGCCGAAGGCCCCGGCGCCGAGACCAGCGGATAGCCCTCGGCCACCGCCGCCCGCGCCAGATCAAAGCCGGGATCGGCCACCATCGGCGTGCCCGCTTCGGCGGCATAGACCACCGACTGCCCGGCAGCCAGCGCCGCCAGGATGCGCGGACGCATCCGCGCGCCGTTATGGTCGTGATAGGCCCAGAGCGGACGGTCGCCCAAGCCGATGCCGTGGATCTCCATCAGCCGTCGCAGGCTGCGGGTGTCCTCGGCCACAAGCACGTCCGCCGACGCCAGCAGGTCAAGCGCACGCAGGGTGATATCGCGCGCCGTCCCGATCGGCGTGGCGATCAGGTGGAGACCCGCCGCCGGTTTGCGCGTTTCGGCAATCATCTCTGGACCCTTTTCACATGACGGCTATGATCGAGGCGACAGGTATCCTGTCGCCGGTGCCCACAACACGGAGAGAGATTGCCATGTTCGCCGTTCCTGCCGCCCTTCGCAAGCCGATCGCCCGCCTCGCGGCACTGGTGGTGCTCGTGGCTGCCGCCGCCTGCGCGCCGGTGCCGCTGGCCAATACCGGCGGAGGGGTGAGCCGCGGCGGGGCGGTGCCGGTGGCACTTCTGGTGCCGCATGGCACGGCGGACGCGCAGGTGGCCAGCCTCGCGCGCGATCTGGAAGCCGCCGCGCGGCTCGCGGTGAGCGATCTCGGGGGCGTCGAGATCGACCTGCGCGTCTACGGCACCGCCGGACAGCCCGCGCAGGCGCAGCAGGCCGCGCTCAACGCCGTCGCCGACGGCGCGCGCATCATCATCGGGCCGCTGCACGCCTCCTCGGCCAATGCCGTCGCCGTCGCCACAGCCGATCGCAACATCAACGTGCTGGCCTTCTCCAACAACCCGACCATCGCGGGCGGCAACCTGTTCGTGCTCGGCCAGACCTTCCGCACCACCGCCGACCGGCTCGCAAGCTACGCGGTCAGGCAGGGCAAGAGCCGGATCATGACGGTCCATTCCGACAACCTCGCTGGCCGCCTCGGTCGCGACGCGATCGCAAACGCCGTGCAGGCCGAGGGGGCCACGCTCGCGGGCAGTGTTTCCTACGAATTCTCGCAGGATGGCGTGGTAAACGCCGTGCCCGAGATCCGCACCGTCGCCGAAACCAACGCCGCCGACGCGATCTTTCTCACCGCCAATACCGCGGGCGCGCTGCCGCTGTTTTCGCAGATGCTGCCCGAAGCGGGGCTCGGCCCCGACCGGGTACAGTATATCGGCCTGACGCGCTGGGACACGCCGCCGCAAACGCTGGAATTGCCGGGGGTGCAGGGCGGCTGGTTCGCGCTGCCCGACCCGGCCCGCTCGGCGCAGTTTGCCCGCCGGTTCGAGGCCGCGCAGGGCAACCCACCGCACCCGATCGCCGGACTGGCCTATGACGGCATCGCCGCGGTCGGCGCGCTGGCCAAGGCCGGGCGCGGGCTGACACGCGGCGATCTCACGCAACCGGCGGGCTTTCAGGGCGTGAACGGCGTGTTCCGGCTGTTGCCCGATGGCAGCAACGCGCGCGGCCTCGCGGTGGCGACGATAACCGACGGTACCGTCAACATCCTGTCGCCCGCTCCACAGAGCTTTGGCGGCGCGGGCTTCTGAGCCGCCCCGCCCTGGCATGACACTCCTGGATACACCCGCGCGACCCGACGACCTGATCCTGCCGCAAGAGCAGATACTCGACGCGGAGGCGCTCGCCCACGATCTCGCCGCCGCCGCCGCACACGCGGAGAACGCCGCTGACCTGCGGCGCGCCGCCGTGCCGATTCTCACCGAGGCGATGCAGGGCGGTCGCCGGGCCATCGCCGCGGCCTTTGCCACCCGCCCGTTCGACGCGCGCCCGGCCACGCGCGCATGGTGCTGGCTCACCGACAGCGTGGTGCTTGCCGCGCTCGACCTGGCCACCAAGACGATGCACCCGCTCTCCAACCCCACCGAATCAGAGCGGGTCGCGGTCTGTGCCGTCGGCGGCTACGGACGCGGCGAGATGGCCCCCTTCTCGGACGTGGACCTGCTGTTTCTCACCCCCTACAAGATCACGCCCTGGGCCGAGAGCGTGATCGAATCGATGCTCTACATCCTTTGGGACCTGCGCCTCAAGGTGGGCCACGCAAGCCGCACCGTGCGCGATTGCCTGCGGCTCGGTGCGCAGGATTTCACCATCCGCACCGCGCTGCTGGAAAACCGCTTCCTCGGCGGCGACGCGGAGCTTGCCGCCCGGCTCGACAGCCGCCTGCGCGACGAGCTGTTCACCGGCACCGAGCGGGAATTCACCGAGGCCAAGCTCGCCGAGCGCGACAGCCGCCACGAGAAGCAGGGCGAGCGCTACATGGTCGAGCCCAACGTCAAGGAGGGCAAGGGGGGCCTTCGCGACCTGCAATCACTGTTCTGGATTGCCAAGTACATCCACCACGTGCGCGAGGTGGGCGAGCTTGTGGCGCTCGGCACCTTTACCGGCGACGAGCTTGGCACCTTCATCCGCGCCGAGAATTTCCTCTGGGCGGTGCGCTGTCACCTGCACCTGATCGCCAACCGCGCCAACGATCAACTCACCTTCGACATGCAGGTCGAGGTGGCCGAGCGCATGGGCTATACCGACCGCGGCGGGCGACGCGGCGTGGAAATCTTCATGCAGGACTATTTCCGCCACGCCACCGCCGTGGGCGACCTCACGCGCATCTTCCTCACCAAGCTCGAGGCCGCGCAGCAAAAGGCCGAGCCGCTGCTGCAACGCCTGCTCAAGCGCCGCAAGAAGCTGCGCCGTGGCTATGCGCAGGTGAACGGTCGCCTCGCCATCGCCGACGAGGTCAACTTCCTCTCCGACCCGCTGAACCTGTTGCGGCTGTTCGAGGAGGGGCTGCGCACCGGGCTGCTCATCCACCCCGAGGCGATGCTGCTGGTCACAAACCATCTCGGGCTGATCGACGAGGACTTTCGCAACGACGCGCGGGCGCAGAAGCTGTTTCTCGACCTGCTGCTGAAACACGGCAACCCCGAGCGTGCGCTGCGGCGGATGAACGAGCTTGGCGTGTTGTCGGCCTTCATCCCCGAATTCGAGCCGATCCGCGCGATGATGCAATTCAACATGTATCATCACTACACGGTGGACGAACACATCATCCAGTGTATCTCGCACCTTGCCCGGATCGAGCGGCGCGAGTTGATCGAGGAGTTGCCGGTGTCGTCCTCGATCCTCAAGGAGGGGATCAATCGCCGCGTGCTCTACGTGGCGCTGCTGTTGCACGATATCGGCAAGGGACGGCCCGAGGACCACTCGATCCTCGGCGCGCGCATCACGCGCAAGGTGGCGCCACGCCTCGGGCTGAAGCCGCGCGAGGTCGATACCGCCGAATGGCTGGTGCGCCATCACCTGCTGATGTCCGACACCGCCCAGAAGCGCGACATCGCCGATCCGCGCACCGTGCGCGACTTTGCCAAGGCGGTTCAGAGCCGCGAGCGGCTCGACCTGCTGTTGCTGCTCACCGTCTGCGATATTCGCGGCGTCGGCCCCGGGACCTGGAACAACTGGAAGGCATCACTGCTGCGCGCGCTTTATCGCCAGACGCGGCGCGTGCTGGAAGACGGGATGGAGGCGCTCACCCGCGAACAGCGCGGCGCGGACGCCAAGCGCAACCTGCGCGAGGCGCTGCCCGATTGGGACGCGCGCGACCTCAAGGCCGAGACCGCACGCCACTATGCCCCCTACTGGCAGGGGCTGCACGTCACCGCCCACGTGGTCTTTGCCCGGCTCCTGCGCGACCTGCATGCCGACGAGATTGCCATTGATCTCGCCATCGATGCGGACCGCGACGCCACCCGCGCCTGTTTCGCGCTGGCCGATCACCCCGGCATCTTTTCGCGGCTGGCGGGCGCGCTGGCGCTGGTCGGGGCCAACGTGGTCGATGCACGCACCTATACATCCAAGGACGGCTTTGCCACCGCGGTGTTCTGGATACAGGATGCCGACGGCCACCCGTTCGAGGAAAGCCGCCTGCCCCGCCTGCGCCAGATGATCCAGAAAACGCTCAAGGGCGAGGTCGTCCCGCGCGACGCGATCAAGTCCCGCGACAAGCTGCGCAAGCGTGAACGCGCCTTCCGCGTGCCAACCCATATCACCTTCGACAATGAAGGGTCCGAGATTTACACGATCATCGAGGTCGATACCCGCGACCGCCCGGGCCTGCTCTACGATCTGACCCGAACGCTTGCCGCCGCCAATGTCTATATCGCCT
Organism: Roseovarius sp. A46; assembly: GCF_004126395.1. Lineage (NCBI taxonomy): Bacteria > Pseudomonadati > Pseudomonadota > Alphaproteobacteria > Rhodobacterales > Roseobacteraceae > Roseovarius > Roseovarius sp. A46. The sequence continues at coordinate 80,294 of NZ_PVWS01000018.1, forward strand.
CGGCGGTGATCGCGACCTATGGCGAACAGGTGGTCGATACCTTCTACGTCAAGGACATGTTCGGCCTGAAATTCCACACCGAGAGCAAGCGCGTGGCGCTGGAGAAAAAACTCCGCACCGCCATCGACGAGGGGGTGGAGCGGGCGCGGGAGTGAAGGGGATCGGCGCCGTAGGGTGGGCAATATTGCCCACCATGGGCGACGGCGATGTTTCGCGGCAGAGAAAAGGGTTTGGGAAGTGCGTCGGGGCGGCGGCAAGGGAGTGACCCCCCGCCGAAACGGTGGGCAGAGGTGGCCACGCTACGCTGGCTGCCGGTGCAAAGTTGTGAACGCTCGGCGTTCTTGATGACGTGACCGGCCCTGAGCGGACTTCGTTCCTCCTTCAAATTGCTGCGGTAGCAACACGCATTACGGACATTCGTGCAGCGTACTGAAGTCTTAGAGGTCGCCTAGCCAAGGAACGTCTGAAAAACCTGCGACTTTCTGCCTAATCTGATAGGTTTGGGGCGTCCGCCAGAGGAGTCCTGCCGATGCCGAAACAGCCCGCCTTTCCCAGCCTGCGTGATGCGATGAAGAAGAAG
>NZ_PVWS01000019.1:0-66926 GCF_004126395.1 Roseovarius sp. A46
GGGCTGCCGGTTTTGGGGGCGAGGGTACTTTTCAACCACTAACGGTGCCATCACCGAAGACATCGTACTTCAGTACCTGGAACAGCACATCGCTGATCCTACCGGCGCCAGCCGGTAGTCGTTCAGTTTTCTCAATTACGAACAATGGATTCAGATCAAATGTAACCTGTTGCCAATTTGTTTGGACGCGTATGGCATAGGCAACGGCACCACCAAAACACAAAAATAGCAGTATACTCTGCAAGTTGAGACCAATGAATGTTTCACCTCTAAGTAGAGTACTAACGTCTCTTGCTCCGACCATACTGGAAAATACAGTCGCAATTAATCCGGCAACCGCAGCAGCAAATGCAGCTTGGCTCCGTACATTGCGCAGATCTTCTCTTTGAAGATTCAGCTGCTTAACGGCTAGCTCATAGGATAGCTGGCTTGCATTCATATTGGTTTGATCCACACGTAAGAACTTACCCCCCAATCACCCCCACAAACTCCCGCCATTCCCCCTTGGACATGCCGGAGGTTTCCTGCGTCACCTCCTCACCCTTCACCATCCGCCGTACACAATCAAGAGCGGTGGCCGAGAGCGTGGCACCCCCCATGCGGTAATCCTCGAAGGCGCGATAGGCCGCCGGCACCCAGTCGGCGACGATCTTGCAGATCGCATCGGCATAGACGCGGATTTCATATTGCGCGTGGACATCGGCCCGCAGCCGCAGGAAATGCAGCAGATTGTGCAAATCCACCTTCCAGTACCATTGCGTATAGATATTGGCGGGCAGGGTCATCCGCGCCAACTCCCGCGCCAGCCCCTGCTGCCCCTCGTCCGAAATCATCGCCTCGTAGTGGTCGTAGCACCGCATCGCGTCCTCGCGCAGCAGGCGCAGCACGCGCTCGGCCTCTTCGCCCTCCAGCGCGGCCCCGCGCCCCTGGTTGTTGGTGGTCGATTGCGCGGCCAGCGCGTCCGGAGCGGGGATATAGAACTCGCGGTCCAGGATCGAGTAGCGGGCAGAGTATTCGTTGACGTTGGCCGTGCGGTGCCGGATCCACTGCCGCGCCACGAACACCGGCAGCTTGACGTGCAGCTTGATCTCGCACATCTCGAACGGGGTCGAGTGCCAGTGCCGCATCAGGTAGCGGATCAGCCCCTCGTCATTGCTCACCGATTTCGTGCCCCGCCCATAGGACACCCGCGCCGCCTGGCAGATGGCGGCATCGTCGCCCATGTAGTCGATCACCCGCACGAATCCGTGATCCAGCACCGGGTGCGCGGTATAGAGATGCGCCTCCATGCCCGGCGATATGGCGCGCAGGGTTTCGCGCGGCTCGGCGCGGGCGGCATCGATTTCGGCCTGTTGTTCCGGGGTCAGCGGCATGGCGGCACCTTTCGGGGATGGGGCGAGTCGATCTCCACTATATCTTGCGGGTGGGCCTCGGGCCAAGCCGATATCGGGTGTGTCAGCCGGATTCGCTTTGCCCTCGACACGCGGGCCACAGGCCCTATCCTGCCCCCGTGAGATCGCACCGACGCGATACCGACAAAATACCGACGCGATACCGACAGGAGAAATCCGATGAAAATCCGCTATCTGCACACGATGGTCCGGGTAAAGGACCTCGACGCCACCATGCGATTCTTCTCCCTTCTGGGCCTGAAAGAGACCCGCCGCTGGGACAACGAGGGCGGGCGTTTCACCCTTGTTTTCATGGCTCCCGAGGGGCAGGAGGAATGCCCGGTGGAGCTAACCTGGAACTGGGACGGCGACGAGGGCCTGCCGTCGGACAGCCGCCATTTCGGCCACCTCGCCTATTCGGTCGGCAATATTTACGAGATGTGCCAACACCTTATGGACAACGGCATCACCATCAACCGCCCCCCCCGCGACGGCCGCATGGCCTTCGTGCGCAGCCCCGACAACATCTCGGTGGAGCTGTTGCAGGAAGGCGAGGCGCTCGCCCCGGCCGAGCCCTGGGCGAGCATGGAGAACGTGGGCCACTGGTGAGATGGGCGGCCCTGCTCGCGGGCCTTTTCGCGGCCCCCGCCGAGGCGGCCTGCCGCCTCGCGCTGGTGCTGGCGCTCGACGTGTCTTCCTCGGTCGATGCGCAGGAATATGATTTGCAACGCAAGGGGTTAGCGGCGGCGCTCGACGCCCCGGACATCCGCCACGCGATCCTCAGGGGCGAGGGCGACGTGGCGCTGGCGGTCTACGAGTGGAGCGGGCGCGACCAGCAAAAGCTGCATCTCGACTGGACCATCTTGCGCAGCCACGCCGACATCACCCGCGCGGCGGCCCTGCTGGCCGGCATGGAGCGCTCGACCACGGAATTTCCCACCGCACTCGGCTCCGCGCTCGGCTATGGCGCGCAGGTGATGACCCGCGCCCCCGAGTGCGCGCGGCGGGTTATCGACGTGTCGGGCGACGGGGTGAACAACGAGGGCTTCGCCCCGGCGCTGGCCTATAGGCATTTTCCCTTTCAAAACATAACAGTGAATGGTCTGGTGATCCTCGGCCATGACGCAGCCGTGCTGCGCCATTATCGCGACGAGGTGCTGCGCGGGCCCGGCGCATTTCTCGAGGTGGCGGACGGGTTCGAGGATTTCCGGCGCGCCATGGCGCGCAAGCTCTTTCGCGAGATAAGCGATATCGTGCTGGGCGCGCTGCCCGCTCAATAGATATAGCGGATCTGGTCGCTCCAGTAGCGTTCCACCCGCCTGAGCGCGCCGGTCACCTGGTCAAGCCCATCCTCGCCCAACACCCCGCGCTCCTGCACCCCCGCAGCGTGACGCTCGAACAGCGCCGCGACCACGTCGCGGATGCCGCGCCCCTTCTCGGTCAGGCGCACGCGCACCGCCCGCCTGTCCGCCTCGCAGCGCTGGTGGTGCATGTAACCGGACTCCACCAGTTTCTTGAGGTTATAGCTGACATTGCTGCCCTGGTAATAGCCGCGCGACTTGAGCTCGCCCGCCGTCACCTCGTGATCCCCGATGTTGAACAAGAGAAGCGCCTGAACGGCGTTGATCTCCAGGATGCCGACGCGCTCGAACTCGTCCTTGATGACGTCGAGCAGCAGGCGGTGCAGCCGCTCAACCAGCGACAGCGCGTCGAGATACCCGGCGATGAAGGCACCGGGCGCGGGCCGTGTGCTCAGGGGGCTGTGAAAGCTCATGGATGTCTCCGTCGCGGACCATTCGCGAGAGAGACTCGGACAAAACCGCCAATATTCGGTTAAATCGCGCAGCAGAAGCCTAAAATCCGCTCTATTTCCCGGCGCATGCCACCTGCGCGATGTCCTCGACCAGTGGTGCGAAGCGACCGGGCGGGGCGCTTTGCCCGGTCACCCATTGGTAGAGGTCCTGGTCGTTTTCGGACAGGAGCGCGTCGAGCAGGTCGAGCGTGGGCGCGTCAAGATGTTCAAGACGCGCCCCGGCATAACGCCCGAGAATGATGTCCATCTCCTTGATTCCACGCCGATTGGCCCGCATGGCGAGGCGCCGCAAACGGTGCTCGCGCGGCTCGTCATTCACCGGCCTGCTCCATCAGGCGCGCGCGCAGCGTCTTTTCCAGCCGCCCCAACCGGTCGGTGGAATAGGCGATTTGCGTGCGGATGTCGCGGATCTCGGTCAGAAGCCCGGTAATATCGGGTTCCAGGTCGCCCATCGTGGGCGAATCCGGCCCCTCGCCCTCGCCCGAGAGCAGCCAAAGCAGCGACACGTTCAACAGCCCCGCCATCATCGACAGCTTGTTCGCGCGCGGCTCGGAGAGGTCGTCCTCCCAGCCCTTGAGCGTCTTGAGCTTCACGCCGAGCCGTTTGGCCAGATCGCTCTGGCTCATGCCTGCGCGCTCGCGCGCGCCCGCAACGCGGTCCCCGAAGGTGGTCGCTTCGGGGTCGAACCAGCTATCGTCTTGCTCGGTGGTCATGCTCTTCCTTTCCGGTGATCGTTCTTGAACGGAACTCGCGCGCACCCTAAGAGATTTGGGAAGTGAATTCAAACCGGAGCCGACCATGTCCCGCCTCTCCGCGACGATTGCGCGCGTCAAGCCCTCGCCCACGATCGCCGTCTCCACCAAGGCGCAGGAATTGAAGGCCGCCGGGCGCGACGTGATCGGGCTTGGCGCGGGCGAGCCCGATTTCGACACGCCCGACCACATCAAGGCGGCGGGCATCCGAGCCATCGAAGAGGGCAAGACGAAGTATACCGCCGTCGATGGCATCCCGGAATTGAAGCAGGCGATCTGCGCCAAGTTCAAGCGCGACAACGGGCTTGATTACACGCCCGCGCAGGTCAGTGTCGGCACGGGCGGCAAGCAAATTCTCTACAACGCGCTCATGGCCACGCTGAACCCGGGCGATGAGGTGGTGATCCCCGCGCCCTACTGGGTGAGTTATCCCGACATGGTGCTGCTGGCGGGTGGCGAGCCGGTGGTGGCGCCCGCGGGGATCGAGACCGGGTTCAAGCTGACCCCGCAGGCGCTCGAAGCCGCAATCACGCCGCGCACGCGCTGGTTCATCTTCAACTCGCCCAGCAACCCTACCGGGGCAGGCTATAGCTGGGACGAACTCAGGGCGCTGACGGACGTGCTGATGCGCCACCCTCATGTCTGGGTGATGACCGACGACATGTACGAGCACCTCGCCTATGACGGGTTCGAATTCTGCACGCCCGCGCAGGTCGAGCCGGGGCTTTACGACCGCACCCTCACCTGCAACGGCGTGAGCAAGGCCTATTGCATGACCGGCTGGCGCATCGGCTATGCCGCCGGACCCGAGGACCTGATTGCCGCGATGCGCAAGATCCAGTCTCAATCGACGTCGAACCCCTGCACCATCAGCCAATGGGCCGCCGTCGAGGCGCTGAGCGGTAGCCACGATTTCATCGCCGCGAACAACGCGGTGTTCCGCCGTCGCCGCGATCTCGTGGTCTCGATGCTGAACGAGATCGAGGGGGTGGACTGTCCGGTGCCCGATGGCGCCTTCTATGTCTACCCGTCGATCGCCGGGTTGATCGGCAAGACGAGCGCGGGTGGCGCGCGGATCGAGACGGACGAGGATTTCGCCACAGCCCTCCTCGAAGAGCAGGGCGTCGCCGTAGTCTTTGGCGCGGCCTTCGGGCTTTCGCCGAACTTCCGCGTCAGCTACGCTACCGCCGACGAAGCGCTGCGCGAGGCGTGTGGGCGGATACAGGCGTTCTGCGCCGGGCTGCGGTAAGAGGGGCATATGGCGGGCGATCTGCCGGAATACTATTTCCGCGTGCGCGAGAACGGCGCCTTCGTGTTTCGCGTGGATACCGAGAACCGCCAGCGGCGTATCGACATGGACCAGATCGCCGTGGTCAATATCCGCAAGTCCGAGATCAAGCCGCATGGCGACCGCGAACTGACCGAGGCCGATCTCGCCGCAATCCGTGAGTGGATGGCGGAGCGGCAGGAGATTCTCGCACATCGCGATATCGACGACATCCTGCGCGCGGTGGACTACCTAAACACCACCGCCCATTGGGCTCAGTCGCGCGCCACCGAAGAACAGCTTGAACAGGTGACCGACGCGCTGCTGCTGGCCATGCATGATCTGCGCACCGTGCTGGTACGCAAGAAGGCCGATCGCCTAACCCGCGAGGGTTGAGCCCCGGGCCACCTCCGCCGCCGCCGCGGCAACGCCGCCCTGGTCATGGGGGATACTGAGTGCCTGCATCCCTGCCTCGATCGCGCCAAGCGCGCCGAGGATCATGTGCGCGTTCACATGCCCCATGTGCCCGATGCGAAAGAACCCGTGCCACGCCGGGTCGCCCGGCTCGGCCATCCCGAGCCCGATGCCGAGGGTCACGCCCGCGTTGTCCTGCACCCATTGCCGCAACGCCGAGCCGTGTGGCGCGCCGATCCTGAGCGCGGTGACCGCGCGGCTGCGCAGGGATGGATCGGCGATGTTGAGCTCGAGCGGCCCCACCTGGCCCCACGTCTCGCAGGCGGCCCAGATGGCGCGGGCCAGCACCTCGTGCCGGTGCCAGATCGCCTCGATCCCCTCGTCGGCGATCAGATCGAGCGCCGCACGCAGGCCATAGAGGTGATGCGTTGGAGCGGTGCCGCCGAAATACTGGTAGAACATCTGTGGATCGGCGCGATTGGTCCAGTCCCAGTAGCGGCTCACGCGCTCCATTCGCACCCGCGCCGCCGCCGCTTTCTCCGAGAAAAAGACAAAGCCCAGCCCCGGCGGCACCATCAGCCCTTTCTGACTCGCCGCCACCATCACGTCGACGCCCCAGGCGTCCATCTCGAACCGGTCGCACACCAGCGAGGCGATGCAGTCGGCCATCAGGAGCGCCGGATGCCCGGTGGCGTCGAGCACCGCGCGCAGCCCCGCGATATCGTTGAGCACCGAGGTCGAGGTATCGGCATGGGTGGCCAGCACGGCGCGAATCGCGTGGTCCTTGTCGGCGCGCAACGTCGCCTCCACCCGGTTGAGATCAATCGCCGCGCGTTTGCCGAAATCGAGGATTTCTGGCGCGATTCCACGCAGCTGCGCCACCTCGGCCCAGCCGTGGCCGAAGCGGCCTGTGGCCGGAACGAGCACCTGCTCGCCCGGGCTGACCGTATTGGCCAGCGCCGCCTCCCACGCGCCGTGCCCGTTGGCGATGTAGATTGCGACGTCGCCTTGCGTGCGGGCCACCGCGCGCAGGTCGGGGATAAGCCCGGCGGTCATCTCGATCAGGTCGCCCTCGTAGATGTTGGGGGCGGCGCGGTGCATGGCGCGCAGCACCTCTTCGGGCATGACAGAGGGGCCGGGAATGGCCAGATAGGCGCGACCGTTGGCAAGGCTCATGGAAATCTCCGCTTGATGGCGCGGGTGACATTACCCCGCTGCCCGGCGGCGTCAATCGGCACCGGTGCGGCTTGTCATCCGAGGCCGGGTCGCCTAGACGGTGGCGGCGGGGCGCGCGCGTGACCCCGAAGACCGGAGACCCCCGCGCCGATGAGCCTTTTCAAACGGATATCCGACTGGGAGCGTCGGCTGCGCGCCTCTTACAACACCGATCTCTCGACGCCGGAGAACCGCCGCCGCGCGCATGTCTACAACCTGTGGTTCGACCATGCGATCCTGCGCACCGTTTGGACCAACCAGTTTCCCGTGGCTCCCGGCGTGTGGCGCTCGAACCAGCCTACCCATGCCCGGCTCGTCCGACTCAAGGCGAAGGGGGTGCGCAGCATCCTCAACCTGCGCGGCGCGGCGGGGGCGGCGCATTACCTCACCGAGAAGGAAAGCTGCCGCCGCCTTGGGCTCAGCCTTGTTGACTGCACGCTGCAGGCCCGTGACGCGGCGCCGCGCGCCAATATCGAGGCGTTGATCGCTGCCTTCCGAGAGATCGAACGCCCCTTTGTCATGCATTGCAAATCGGGGGCCGACCGGGCGGGCTTTGCCGCCGCGATCTACCTGATGGTGATCGAGGGCCGCCCGGTTGCCGAGGCGCGGCGGATGCTGGGGGTGAAATACATCCATTTCAAATGGACTCGCACCGGCGTGCTCGACTTCATCCTCGACCGCTTCGCCGCCCGGAATGCCGAAACCGGCATCGGCTTCGAGGACTGGATCGCCACCGAATACGATCATGAAGCGATCCAGGCCGCGTACAACGCCACGCACAAGCCGCTATTCTGAGAGACGTAGCAAAGGTTCAAGGTCTGGAACTGGCCTGGAGCGATCGTTGAGGTGAGTCGCGCCGACGCCAAGACCCGATTGGCAGCCGCAGATCAAACAGCCTTGCCCCCTACCGCCGATACCGCGCCGCTAGCCGCGCCGGGTCTGCCCCGCACAAGTACCGTGCCAGAAGCCACAGGTTGCGCGCCCCCCGGCGCAGCCAGCCATCGCGTTGGTAGCGCGCCGCCGATGTCGTCACCGCCAGCGGCATGAGTGCGATCCGCCCCTTGAGCGCGCGGGCCAGCGCCACGTCCTCCATCAAGGGGATGTCCGGGTAACCTCCGGCGGCGTGATAGGCGCGGCGCGACACAAGTAGGGCCTGATCGCCATAGGGCAGGCCGAACATCCTCGTGCGCAGGTTGGCCCATCCCGCGACCAGCCGGGGCGCCACCCCGCCCGCGTCGAAGCGCAACCGAAACGCCGCCGCGCCGCCCTTCGCGATCTGCGCGCGCACCGCCTCGCTCCAGCCTTCGGGCAGCCCCGTGTCGGCGTGCAGGACCATCAGCCACGCGCCGCCCGCCGCCTCGGCCCCGCGTCGCAATTGCCCCCCGCGTGACGGCGGGCCGGTCACGATTACCGCCCCCGCTTCCTCGACCATGAGGCGGGTGGCATCCTGCGAGCCGCCATCGCTCACGATCACCTCGCGGATGAGACCCGTGTGCACGCCCTCGAACAGAGCGCCCAGGCAAGCGGGCAGTGCGTCCCCGGCATCGAGCGTGGGAATGATCACGGATAGCTCGGCGCGCATTACGCCCCCTTTCGTGTCCAGATCCTCGCCCTATATTACGGGTTCACGGGCAAGGGAACGAGCATGGCACGGCGCATTCTGGAAATCACCGGCAGCGAGGCCGAAAGCTTTCTGCAGGGGCTCGTGACCAGCGATCTCTCCCGGCTCGACGACGGCCTCGTCTATACTGCGCTGCTCACGCCGCAGGGCAAGTATATCGCCGATTTCTTCCTGCTACGCCACGGCGACGCGATTTGGCTCGACGTGGACGAGAGCCTTGCGCAAATGCTCATTCAGCGGCTCTCGCTCTATAAGCTGCGCGCCGACGTGCAGATCACAGAGACCGACAAGGGCGTGCGCCGCGGCACCGGCCCCGTGCCCGAAGGTGCACTGGCCGATCCGCGACACCCCGATCTCGGCTGGCGGCTCTACGGCGACGAGGAAGGCGACGACGGCACCGACTTCGACCGCATCCGCGTGGCGCACTGTATCCCGGAAACCGGGATCGAGCTGACGCCCGACATCTTCATCCTCGAAGCGGGGTTTGGGCGGCTGGGCGGTGTCGATTTTCGCAAGGGCTGTTATGTCGGGCAGGAGGTGACCGCCCGGATGAAGCACAAAACCGAGCTGAAAAAGGGCCTCGCCCTCGTCGCGGTCCACGGCGCGGCGCCGGTGGGTACCGCGATCACCACGCCAGAGGGTAAGCCCGCAGGCACACTTTTTACCCAGGCGGGTGGGCGCGGCATCGCCTACCTGCGTCACGACAGGACCTGTCCGGGCATGACGGCCGGTGAGGCGCGTGTTGATCCACTCTGAAATGCGGACGCCGGTGCTATGCCTGTAGCCTTATCCGATGATAGGGAACAGCGCGGGGACACGCCGGTTTCGAGGGGCCGCCACGCGATGACCGGCAATCACCAAAGATGCGGGAATGGACCGGGCGCGGGGATTGCCCCACGCCCGGGCCTAGCGGTCAGGCGGACTTGGCGAGGTTGCGCAGCACATAGTGCAGCACGCCGCCATGCTCGACATATTCCTTCTCGATGGCGGTATCGATCCGGCACTTGAGGGTGATGTCCTTCGTGGTGCCATCGGCATAGGTGATCGTGCAGCCCACCTCTTGCAGTGGTTTCACATCCGCAAGTCCAGAGATGCTGAAGCTCTCGTCGCCCGTCAGCGCCAGGGTCGAGCGGCTATCGCTGCCGGTGAACTCGAACGGGATAACCCCCATGCCCACGAGGTTGGAGCGGTGGATGCGCTCGAAGCTCTCGGCGATCACCGCCTTGACGCCCAGGAGCGCCGTGCCCTTGGCTGCCCAGTCGCGCGAACTCCCTGCACCGTATTGCTCGCCGCCCACCACGACGAGGGGCGTGCCCTCTTGCTGATAGGCCATCGCGGCGTCGAAGATCGACGTCTGTTCGCCGTCCGGTCCGAGCGTGTAGCCGCCTTCGACCCCGTCGAGCATCTCGTTGCGGATGCGGATATTGGCGAAGGTGCCGCGCATCATCACCTCATGATTGCCACGCCGCGAGCCATAGGAGTTGAACTCGCGCACCGGCACCTGTCGTTCGCGCAGGTATTGACCGGCGGGTGTGCTTTCCTTGAACGAGCCGGCGGGCGAGATGTGGTCGGTGGTGACCATGTCGCCCAGCAGCGCCAGCATCCGCGCGCCGTCGATATCCGAGATGGTGCCCGGCTCGGGCGGCATGTCGCGGAAGTAGGGCGGGTTCTGGACATAGGTCGATTGTGGCGGCCAGTCATAGGTCTCGCCTCCCGAGGTCTCGACCGCCTGCCATTTCTCGTCGCCCTCGAACACGTCGGCGTATTTCGAGCGGAACGCCTCGCGGGTGACGGTGGCTTCGACTATCTCGGTGATTTCCTTTTGGGTGGGCCAGATGTCCTTCATGTAGACCGGTTTGCCGTCGGGATCGTGGCCCAATGGGTCGCGGGTGAGGTCGATATTCATGTCGCCTGCCAGCGCATAGGCCACCACCAGCGGCGGCGAGGCGAGGTAGTTGGCGCGCACGTCCGGGGAAATCCGGCCCTCGAAGTTGCGGTTGCCCGAGAGCACCGAGGTGGCCATGAGATCGCCTTCGGCGATGGCATCGGAGATTTCCTTTTGCAGAGGGCCCGAGTTACCGATGCAGGTGGTGCAGCCATAGCCCACGAGGTTGAAGCCGATGGCGTCGAGATCGTCCTGAAGCCCTGCGGCCTCGAGATACTGGGTCACCACCTGGCTACCCGGTGCGAGAGAGGTCTTGACCCAGGGCTTGCGGGTGAGGCCCCGTTCGCGGGCCTTTTTCGCCACCAGCCCGGCACCGATCATCACGTAGGGGTTGGACGTGTTGGTGCAGGAGGTGATCGAGGCGATCACCACAGAGCCGTCGCGCAACCTGTAGTCTTCGCCCTTGACGGGGGCGGATTTGCGCGGATCGCCGTTGGCATCGGCCGCCGGGCCTTCGGCGGCCATGTCATGGGCCGCCAGGCTTTCATCCTCGCCACGGTAATCGGCGACGACGTTGTAGAAGGCTTGTGCGGCCTGATCGAGTGTCACGTAATCCTGCGGCCGCTTGGGGCCGGAAATGGCGGGCACGATCTCGCCCATGTCGAGACTGAGCGTGTCGGTATAGACCGGCGCGTAATCCGGCCCGCGCCAGAAACCGTTCTCGCGGGCATAGGCCTCGACCAGCGCGACGCGGTCCTCGTCGCGCCCCGTTTGACGCAGGTAGCGCAGGGTCTCGTCGTCGATGGGAAAGAACCCGCAGGTGGCGCCGTATTCGGGGGCCATGTTGGCGATGGTAGCGCGGTCCGCGAGCGGCAGGTTGTCGAGGCCGTCGCCGTAGAATTCCACGAATTTGCCCACCACGCCCTTCTTGCGCAGCATCTCGACCACCTTGAGCACGAGGTCGGTGCCGGTGGTGCCCTCGACCATCGCGCCGGTGAGCTCGAAGCCCACAACCTCGGGAATCAGCATCGAGATGGGCTGGCCCAGCATCGCGGCCTCGGCCTCGATGCCGCCGACGCCCCACCCGAGCACGGCGACGCCGTTGATCATCGTGGTGTGGCTGTCGGTGCCCACCAGCGTATCGGGGTAGGCCACCGTCTCGCCATTCTGGTCCTCGTCGGTCCAGACGGTCTGGGCGAGGTATTCGAGGTTGACCTGGTGGCAGATACCGGTGCCCGGTGGCACGACGCGGAAGTTGTTGAACGCGCCCTGGCCCCATTTGAGGAACTGGTAGCGCTCCATGTTGCGCTCGTATTCGCGATCCACGTTCATCTGGAACGCGCGCGGGTTGCCGAACTCGTCGATCATCACCGAGTGGTCGATCACCAGGTCGACGGGGTTGAGCGGGTTGATCTTCTGCGCGTCACCGCCCAGCGCCTTGATCCCGTCGCGCATGGCGGCGAGATCGACCACCGCCGGGACGCCGGTGAAATCCTGCATCAGCACGCGGGCAGGGCGGTAGGCCAGCTCGCGATTGGCGCGGCCACCATTCGCGGCCCATTCGGAGAATGCGCGGATGTCATCGAGCGTGACGGTCTTGCCGTCCTCGAAGCGCAGCATGTTCTCCAGCACCACCTTGAGCGCGGCGGGCAGGCGCGAGAAGTCGCCAAGCCCTGCCTTCTCGGCAGCGTCGATGGAGTAATAGGCGATGGTCTGGCCGCTGACGCTGAGGGTCTTGCGGGTCTTTGCGCTGTCTTGACCGACTGTGATAGGCATGGGATGCCGTCCTTTCATGTCAGGGCTGGATGACGTTTGCCCTGCTTCTGACCGATATTCCCGCGCCGATCAAGAGGTGGGGCGCCAATTTGTATACTATTGCACACAATTTGATTGCTGTTACAGCCCCCGGCTCGCGATCTCGCGAAACCTTGAGTTGGCACGGGCGGGGTCAGGGCCTAGATTCGAGAAATCCGAACAAACCGAACCCAAATGGGACCGATCCGATAATGCGTTACCTCCTTTACAGCCTTTTGGCGGGATGGGCGATGCTCGCCGCACCGGCGCTCGCCGCGGACCGGCCCGTGGTGGTCGAGCTTTATACCTCGCAAGGCTGTTCTTCCTGTCCGCCTGCCGATGGCTTTTTCGAGCAACTCGCCGCACGTGACGATGTGCTGGCGCTGTCGCTGCACGTGGATTACTGGGATTACATCGGCTGGGAGGACACGTTCGGCAGCCCCGCACATACAGCGCGGCAGCGCGGCTATGCCGCAGCGGCGGGGCGCAAGATGGTCTATACTCCCCAAATGATCGTCAACGGGGCCGATCACGTCGTCGGCACGCGCTATCGCGATGTGACCGACCTCATCGACAAGCATCGTGCCACGCAGGAGAACGGGATCGCAGTGCAGGTGCGGCGCGAGGGCGGGCAGGTGCATCTCGAGGCGCGGTCCGAGCGGCCGCGCAAGATGCCGCTGATGGTGCAGTTCGCTCGCTACATGCCCAAGGCCAAGGTAGAGATCGAGCGCGGCGAGAATGCGGGGCGCACGATCACCTATACCAACATCGTGACCGACCTGGTCAAGGTGGCCGAGTGGGACACGCAGGAGCCGCTGAGGCTGGATGTCGACTGGCCTGAGGGCGCGCCGCTGGCGGTGCTGCTGCAATATCCCGACCACGGCACCATCGAGGCGGCGGCGCGGCTGCGTTGAGGGGGCGGCGGGGGCAGCTAGTCTTGGGCGAGCGTTGGCGTCCTGCCCTCGCGCGGCTCTTCAATTTATGCCTGATGTCCGCTCAAGGCTGACACCCCCTCCAGAACAGCCCCTCAGCTCTTTGCGGCCTGCACGGCGAGGGCGGTGTGCAGATCGCCGTAGCCGGTGAAGCGGTATTCGTAGTCGAGCCCGAGCCGTTGCGCGCACTCCTTGGCGCGGGCGCGTAAGGCCGCGTCGTCGGTTTGCGCCTGGTAGACCAGCTTGGTGTAGTTACCAAAAATCATGTCGCGCAGTTCCGGGTGCCGGTCCAACCCCATCGGTTTCCACACAAAGGCATCGAACTGCCGCACGAGAAAATCCGTGAGGTAGAAGGCGGTGATCTCGTCGTCATGCTCGGCGAAGCGGTCCACCCCCTCGAAGAAGGCGTAGCAATGGGGCCCGGCAACCATTTCGACGCCCAGATCCTGGCATTTCGCCTGCAATTGCCCGCCGGTGCCGCAATCGGCATAGACCACGAAGATGCGCGCGTAGGCGTCGCGGTGGCGTGCGACGGCCTTCTCCACCTCCTCTGTGATGCGCTCGGGGTAGAGGTGCAGCTTGGCGGGCAGGCAGTGCAGATCCATGTGATCCCAACCATTCGCGCGCTTGAGGGCGAGGATCTCATGCGCGAGCGCGCCGCAGGCAATGAGAAGGATGCGGCCCTGACCTGTAGGGGCCAGCCCGCGCGTCGTCAGCGTCGCGGGATCGGGAAGGCTATGGTTGCTCTGCGTCACGGCATTTGACCTTTTCGTGTGCGCCAGAAAGAAAGCGTTGTCGTCGGAACAGGGCAGGGTCATTTTCGAGGCTTCTATGACCTCTGATCACAATCAAGGACAGACCAGCATGACCTCGTCAACCGATCGCACACCCATCTTGCCATCCCGGTTCGCCCAAACCCTGGGAATGATGTTCATCTCCGGCCTCGTCGCGACCGTCGCCTTCGATCTCTGGGGGCAGATCATCAGCCCCGCTCTCGGCTTTGCCAACTTGTCGCCGCATGGGCTTGCGCGAAGCCTGCTTGGCACTTTCGGCCTGCCCAATGGCGATTTCGCGGGCTATTTTATGCACTTCTACCTGGTTGGCCTGATCGGATACCCGGTTGGCTGGCTTTTTATCTTTCGGCCCGTCTGGTCCCGGCTTGTCGGGCAGCGGGGGGGCTGGTTCGTGCCCGCCGTGCTTTACGGCTTTGGGCTATGGGTTTTCGCTATCGGCGGGATCACGGCGATCGCGGGCCTGCCCTTTTTCCTGAACTTCACCGGCATCACATGGGTCGCGCTGGTGGGGCACGTCCTCTACGGTATCGTCATGGTCGCGGTCATGCGCCTCGTCGCGGTACGCTGATCGCATGCCTGACACCGCTGGAATTCCGACGTGCCTGCCAATTCGATCGGCGAGCACGTCGGAGTCTGCAATGGCACGCTGATCCGTATCAGCCCGCCGCGAGGGCGTTGTGCTTGCGCGCCATGAAATACTTGGCCGTTTCCACGGCAACGGCGGCATCGCGGCAATAGGCATCGGCACCTATGGCCTTGCCGAATTCCTCGTTGAGCGGCGCACCCCCCACAAGCACGACGTAATCATCGCGCTTGCCCTGTTCCACCATCGTGTCGATCACGACTTTCATATAGGGCATGGTGGTGGTCAACAGCGCCGACATGCCGAGGATGTCGGGCTCTTCGGTCTCGAGTGCCTCGAGATAGTTCTCGACCGGGTTGTTGATCCCGAGATCGACTACCTCGAAACCCGCGCCCTCCATCATCATCGAGACCAGGTTCTTGCCGATGTCGTGGATGTCGCCTTTCACGGTGCCGATGACCATCTTTCCCACGCGCGGCGCGCCGGTTTCGGCCAGAAGCGGCTTGAGGATCGCCATGCCGCCCTTCATAGCGTTGGCGGCGAGCAGCACCTCTGGGACGAAAAGGATGCCGTCGCGGAAATCCTTGCCGACGATGGTCATGCCGCCCACGAGCGCCTCGGTTAGGATGCGGTAGGGCGCCCAGCCTCGCTCGAGAAGGATGTTCACGCCCTCCTCGATCTCTTCCTTCAGACCGTCGTAGAGGTCGTCGAACATCTGCTGGACGAGTTCCTCGTCGTCGAGCTCTGACAGGATGATGTCGTCTTCTTCGTCGGACATGGTGGGAATCCCTGGCTGTTCTGCGCGCGGGGCGCGGTGACGTTGCGCCTCTTTCGTCAATTTGTCGCAGCGCGACTTTCCGAATTGCGACGCTGCCCGCGTCGCAACCGACCTGTAGCAGCGTTTTGGCCCGAGTGTGACTGAAAGATCGGCATCATCATTATCGGAATATTGCATTCGTTCATGTTATGTTCCATTTTCCAGCTATGAATCACGAACCGACACTTCCGGCTGACCTGCGTCCGCGCGGTCGCGGCGCGACGAGCAACGCCGCTGGCCGGTTCGAGGCGTATGATGTCGAGTATGCCGACGGTGACCCCGGCCCGGAGGCTGAGAATCGCGTGCTCCGCACGCTGGTTTCGGAAGAGCGGGCTGGAAGGGTAATTTCCTATAACCGCTCGCCAGACCTGCCATTCGACCGATCAATCAACCCCTATCGCGGCTGCGAGCATGGCTGTGTCTACTGTTTCGCGCGGCCCACCCATGCCTGGCTCGGCCTGTCGCCGGGGCTCGATTTCGAGACCCGGCTGATTGCCCGGCCTGACGCGCCCGACCGGCTCGAGGCGGAGCTGCGCGCCCGCGGCTACAGCGTGGCCCCGATCGCCATCGGCACCAATACCGACCCCTACCAGCCGGTCGAGCGGCAATACGGGATCACCCGCGCCTGTCTGGAGGTTCTGTCGCGGTTCAATCATCCGGTGGCGCTGGTGACCAAGGGCGCGCTCATCGAACGCGATCTCGATCTGCTTGCGGATATGGCGGCGCGAGGGTTGGCGAAGGTGGGCGTGTCGGTTACGACGCTGGACGACACGTTGGCCCGGCGACTGGAGCCGCGCGCGCCGTCGCCCGCGCGGCGGCTAGACACGGTTCGGCGGCTGGCGGGCGCAGGGGTGCCGGTGAGGGTGATGGTATCGCCGGTTATCCCGGGCCTCAGCGATGCAGAGACCGAGGCGATACTGGAGGCCGGACGCGATGCCGGGGCGACGGCGGCGAGCTGGATCATGTTGCGCTTGCCGCGCGAGGTGTCAGGTTTGTTCCGCGACTGGCTTGCGCAGCACTACCCCGACCGTGCGGGCCGGGTGATGAACCGGCTGCGCGAGATGCATGGCGGGCGCGATTATTCTGCCGACTGGCACCTCCGGATGCGGGGGCAGGGCGTGTATGCGCGGATGATCGCGCGGCGCTTCGACCTGGCGGCGCGACGGTTGGGGCTGGATGCGGCGCAGCCCGGGCTGCGTTGCGACCTGTTCGAGGTGCCGCTCGCACGTGGCGCGCAACTGGCGCTGTTCTAGGAGGGCGAGCGCCTTGCGCCTTAGGTGACGAGCGCGCTTGTCGGTTCGCTCGTCACTTCCAGCCCGTCCAGATAGAGGATATGCGGCTCTCCGAAATCCAGTTCGCAGAAATCGAGCGTGGCACACCCGGCATGGGTGACGAATTCGCCATCGACCAGCCGCGCGGCGGCGACCAGCACCTGATCGTGGCCAAAGAGCGCCCGCGCGCGCCAGTCGCGCACCAGGATCGGCTGTCCGGCGGGCAACAGCACGTCACGCCCGGGCCGCCTGTGGCCAAGCGATCCCTCGCGGATGCGAACCAGCGGCGCGCGCAGCGACCGCAGCGCGATGCCGCGCAACGTGACCATTCCGGCATCGCGGGTGATGATCCGATCGCCGGGGCGCAAATCCCTGGCCAGGCGTTCGCCCGTGGCGGTCAGCAGGATGCCATCGGCCCACAGGCCGGTCGTGTGAAATGGGGGGCTGGCGGCAGCTCTGCCGTCAGGACGCCCGACCGTATCCGGTTTCATGGCGTATCTCGCTCTGTTTCTGCCTCAGTTTTTTGTCACATTAAGGCAATAATCTGGCGATGTCGTGCCCTTTTTCGTGCACGGCGGGCAGGGGCCGCGCGATTTGGGCTTAAATCTGCCCCCGGTCTTTGCTAGAGCGCGCAGGGCCCGCCCTGCGCGGCGGTGCGTGCGGGTGTGGCGGAATTGGTAGACGCACCAGATTTAGGTTCTGGCGCCGCAAGGCGTGGGGGTTCGAGTCCCTTCACCCGCACCAAAGCGCAGTTGACTCAGGTAACGGTGAGCCAGTCGTCGCGTGTGTCGTCCGGGAATACGGGGCGGAAATAGGCGACCATTCGGCCCTCGGGCGGCGCGGTGGCGGTCGCGTCCCACGACGCGACACCGTGCAGCGCCATTCGGTGTACCAGCACGGCGGACCCGGGCGAGGTCACGATTGGCACGCGATCGCAGGTCTCGAACGCTTCACGCCTTGCAGCGTGGTAGGGTTCGGTCAGGTCCACATCCGCCCAGTTGCGCGGATCGACGCCGTCTAGCGCGGAGGCAAAGGCGCGACGTATCAGGTGGTGGCTGCCCTCCCAGACGACCAGAGGGCTTGCCCCCGCGCTCGTTTCGCTCAGCGGCAGGCCAAGCAGCCAGGCGTGACGCTCGCGCAGCATCCGCTGCCGCTTGGGTCCGATGGGCAGAAGCCCATCGACATGCGCGGCGTCGCGCTTTTGCCGATAGCGGAATGCCGCCGCGCCCTCGCCGTCGCGCGGGCGCGGGTAACCGGGATAGACCACCGAGACCTGCGCCGCGTGGAGCGGAAGTGACCCGGCGATGGTCTCGGCGGCGCGGCGCGCGGCCCCGTCAAGCGGCACGCCTGCCACGCTGCCGTCCGCGTCGTTGGGTAGGCAGTCGAGGCCTACGAACCACGTCCCCCCGCACGCGAGCCCCACCGCGCGGCGTGCGGGCTCTGCCATGCGCTTGAGCGCTGCGTCGCGGGCGGTGCGTGCCCATTCGGCGACGCCGGGTTCGGGCGGGAAGATCGCCCAGCCTTTCTCCGATAGCGCGGCTACCATCCCAGCGATTTCCTCAGCATGTTGAGCGCCACCAGCGTCAGAAACACCGCGAACACGCGCTTGAGCGGTTTGGGGTCCATCGCGTGCGCGAGCCGTACGCCCCACGGCGCTGTGACGAGCGTCATGGCAATGACCACGGCGAAGGCCACGAAATTGACCGCACCAAAGGTCAAGGGCGGGCGATGCGCCGGGTCGATGGTGAGAAACAGGAACCCGATGACCGACGGTAGCGCGATGGTCACGCCAAAGCCTGCTGCCGTGGCTACCGCACGGTGGATCGTGACACCATAGAGGCTCATCAGCGGCACGCCGAAGCTGCCACCACCGATCCCCATGAGCACCGACAGGAACCCCACGATGGGCGACAGCACCAGCCGCCGCAGCCCGCCGGGCATGACGGGGCCCAACCGCCAATGCGCGCGCCCGAGCCCGAGATAGAGCCCGATCACGATGCCGAGCGCGCCGAACAACCCTTGCAGAGTTGTCGAGCGCAGCGAAGCCGCCACCAGAACGCCCAGCACCGCTCCCGCCGCGATTCCTGGCGCCCAGCCGCGCAGGATATCCCAGTCGACCGCACCCTTGCGGTGATGGCTCAGGACCGAGCGCACCGAAGTGACGATGATCGTGGCGAGCGACGTGGCGAGGCACATCTGCATGAGCTGTGGGCCGTCATAGCCCAGCGTCTGGAAGGCGTAGAAGAACGCGGGCACCAGAACGATCCCGCCGCCCACGCCCAGAAGCCCCGCCAAGACCCCGGCAAAGGCACCGATCACCGCCAGGAGGCCCAGCATCTGCAAGAGCAGCGTGGTATCAGGCAGGGCGATGGGCATGGCGGGCTCCGGTCCGGGGATGGGTCAGCCTCCGGCTTACACCGCGCAGGGACCGGGGGAAAGACGCAGAAACGGCTTGCCCCGAGGGGAGGTTTCGCGCCAAGGATGCCGCCCGAACGCGCGTGCAAGCAAGAGGACCGGCGATGCCCCGCTATGCCCTGAAGGTAGAGTATGACGGCGCGCGTTTCGCGGGCTGGCAACGGCAGGCCGACCAGGTGACTGTGCAGGGTGAGGTCGAGCGCGCGCTTGCGCGGCTGGAGCCGGGGCCGCACACCATCGCCGCCGCCGGGCGCACCGATGCGGGCGTTCACGCACTGGGGCAGGTGGCGCAATGTGACCTCACGCGCGAGTGGGAACCGTTCCGGCTCAGCGAGGCACTCAATTACCACCTGCGGCCCCTGCCGGTGGCGATCACCGCCTGCGCGCGCGTGCCCGATGACTGGCACGCGCGGTTCTCGGCCACGGGGCGGCGCTATCTCTACCGGATCGTCGCGCGCCGGGCGCCGCCCGCGCTTGAGGCCGGGCGCGTGTGGCACCTGCGCCGCGCGCTCGATGTCGCGTCCATGCGTGCGGGCGCGGCGCATCTGGTTGGCCACCACGATTTCACCACCTTCCGCGCCTCGATTTGCCAGGCGAAGAGCCCCGTGAAAACACTCGACGCGGTCGAGGTCGCCGAGGTGGATACCGCGACAGGTCCGGAGATCCACCTGCACTTTGCCGCGCGGTCGTTCCTGCACAACCAGGTACGCAGCATGGTGGGCACGCTGGAGCGGGTGGGTGCGGGCGCGTGGCCGCCCGAGCGGGTGCGCGACGTGCTCGAGATGCGCGACCGCACCGCCTGCGGTCCGGTGGCGCCGCCCGATGGGCTTTATCTCTCGCGGGTGATCTACCCTGACGACCCGTTCGGCGAATAGGTTTTGATCTCGCCCGCGGCGCGCGCTAAGAGGCGGCCAGCGGTCCCGTAGCTCAACTGGATAGAGCAGCTGACTTCTAATCAGCAGGTTCGGGGTTCGAGTCCTCGCGGGATCGCCACTTAATGAAATAAAAACAATATATTAAGGATAGATCGAAGCTGATCCTTGTCCTCCATTTTGCCCTTGTCACCGAATTTGTCACTTGGTTTTCACAGTTACAGAAAGGGCCGGGCGAATACCACCCGGCCCTCGTCGATTTGTGGAAAGCGTCACTTATGTTAGACGTACCAAGCGAACAGGCAATCCTCCGGCCTGTCTGCGGCGTGGTGCAGGGCGTCCAGCCCTTCAAACATGCAGTCCGGATAGTTGCTCATTCTTGGGCGTCCTCGGCCTCACCGGGTTCTTCTAGCATCATCTCGGCCGTCTTGCCGCCGTGCCCCACCCATTCGAGAACGTGAGCCTGGTCAACCTCGAACAAACGGTCTTGCGTGGCCGTAATCAGAACAAAGATACTTTCGGTCTCGGGCGAATGGGGCAGCCTTGCAGCCTCCGCCATCTGCTCGACGGCGCGCAGCATTGCGCGCGCCTCGTCTAGCCTCTCGGAGGTTCTTTCGTGATTTCGGCGGACGTGGTCGGGAATGTTCGTCATTGTCTCGATTTCCTAGGTGTTCAGTCCGTTCCACCGATGAAATCGGTCTGATTTCCCACTTTTCTGTCAACGGAACTGAACCCTCAGGGTGCAATGCCATTGTTTTACGGGCGCCCGGTGCTGCGCCATGCTGCTGAGAACATCAGGGGTCACAACGGGCAAGGCACAGCAAGATGAAACTCGGATTTATCGGATTGGGTAATGTCGGCGGCAAGTTGGCAGGAAGCCTGCTACGCAACGGCTTTGACCTCACGGTTCACGACCTGAACCGTGAGCTTGTCGCGGAGTTCATCGAACGTGGGGCCGCAACGGTAGACGGACCGCTTGCGCTGATGCAGGCCTGCGACGCGGTGATCACCTGCCTGCCGTCGCCGGCGGCCTCTGCCGCCGTGGTTGAAGAGATGTTACCCGCCGTCGATGACACCAAGATCTGGCTCGAAATGTCGACCACGGATGCCGAGGAGGTAAAGCGCCTCGCATCACTGGTGGAGGCGCATGGCGGCTCGGCCATCGAATGCCCGGTCTCGGGCGGCTGTCACCGGGCGGATACCGGAAACATCTCGATCTTTGCGGGATGCGATCGCGGCACGTTCGATCGCATGTTGCCGACCCTGACGGCGCTGGGTCGCCGGGTGCTGCACACCGGCGAGATCGGCACCGCCTCGATCCTGAAGGTGATGACGAATTATCTGGCCACCGCAAATCTCTTGTCCTGCTGCGAGGCGCTGGTGACGATGAAGGCTGCCGGCATGGATCTCAACACCACGTATGAGGCGATGAAGATCTCGTCGGGGACGTCCTTCGTGCATGAAACCGAAAGCCAGTTGATCCTCAATGGCTCGCGCGATGTCTCGTTTACGATGGACCTAGTGAAAAAGGATATCGGCCTGTTCCACAAGATCGCCGAAGCGGCGAATGTGCCGCTCGAGATCAGCCCGCTGCTTGTCAGCATCTTCGATGACGGCATCGCCCGCTACGGCGACCGCGAGTTGTCGCCCAACATCATCCGCAGGCTGGAGGATACAACCGGCCTGAGCATTCAGGCAGAGGGTTTCCCTGCTGAACTGGTCGATGACGAGCCCGAGGAGCCCGGCTACGAGGTGTTCCCCACCGGCCGCGCCAAGCCCCTTGCCGCGGAGTGATCCGATGGAGGATCTTGCGCCAGAAGCTCAAGCCGGGACAGGCTTTGCACAGGAGCGGGCCGATCTTGCAGCGGCCTTTCGCTGGACCGCGCGGCTTGGCCTGCACGAGGCGGTCGCCAACCATTTCAGCCTGGCGGTGAACGAGACCGGCACCGCATTCCTGATCAATCCCAACCAGATGCATTTCTCGCGCATCCGCGCGTCGGACCTGCTGCTGCTCGATGCCGACGATCCCGGAACGCTCAAGGGGCCGGAGGCGCCCGATCCCACGGCATGGGGGCTGCACGGGGCGATCCACCGCCATTGTCCGCATGCGCGCTGCGTGATGCACACCCATTCGATCTGGTCCACGGTGCTGGCCGGTCTCGCCGACAGCACGCTGCCGCCGATCGACCAGAACACCGCGACGTTCCATGACCGTCATGTGGTGGATACCGGATTTGGCGGTCTGGCTTTCGAGGAGGAGGGCAGGCGCTGTGCCGAACTGCTGTCCGACCCAAAGAAGAAGGTCATGGTGATGGGCAACCACGGCCTGCTCGTCATCGGCAGCGGCGTCGCGGATACGTTCAACCGCCTCTATTACTTCGAACGCGCGGCGGAAACCTATCTACGCGCGCTTCAGACCGGGCAGCCCCTGCGGCGGCTGTCGGACGAGATCGCGGAAAAGACCGCGCGGGAACTCGAGGAGTATCCCGGGCAGGCCGAGGCACATCTGCGCGAAATCCGCGCGATCCTCGATGCCGAGGCGGACTCCTACGCCACCTGAGACACCATGAAATTGCTGAAAGGATGACCAACCGATGAGCGACGTCACGTTCGAATTCCAGGAAAATGGCATGGTCGTCGGGTTGCCCGGCGGCCACGCATACTTTAATTATTACTGGCTGCGCGATGCCTGTGTCTCCTGCATTGACCCACAGACACGCGAGCGGGTGTTCGACACGTCGGAATTGTCGTCCTCGCCGCGTGCGACCTCTGCCCATGTCGATGGCGACATGGTGGTGATTGGCTGGCAGGACGAGGCGCAGGCGAGCCACGTGCCGATCGCCCTGCTGGAAGAGGTCGCAGCCAAGGGCCGCGTCGACGATCCTGCGGATATCCCGCGCAACCTCTGGTACAACGACCACCTGCCCGACATCGTCCGCGTCAGCCAGCAGGCGGTGACCGACACGAACGAGGGACGCGCGCGGCTGAGCCGCGCCCTGATCGAGGACGGCATCGCAATCGTCAACGACATGGAGCACAGCACCGAGAGCCTGCCGCGTCTGGCAAGGGCGATCGGCCCCATCACCCCTTCGGCGGAGGGGCTGTTCTTTGATGTCCGGGTCGAGATCGATCCGACCAACCTCGCCTTCACCGCTGGCCCGCTGGAAATGCATACCGACCTGCCGGGCGAGGAAACCGCGCCGGGGGTGCAGTTTCTGCATTGTCTGGAGAACACCGTCGAGGGCGGGCTGTCGCTGTTTCTCGACGGCGCGGCCGTGGCCGAGGCGCTGCGCGCAGAGGACCCGGAGGCATTCGATCTCCTGTCCCGCCACTACATCCCGTTCTTCTACCGGCATGACAACTGGGATTACCGCGCGCATCAGCGGGTGATCGAGACCGACCTCGACGGCAACGTGACTGGGGTCACGATTTCCCAGCACCTGCAGGACAACATGGACCTGCCGCAGGAGCTTCTGGACCGCTATTACCCGGCATTCCTCAAGTTCATCCGCATGATGCAGGAGGAGCGGTTCCTGATGCGCTTCCGCTCGGAGGCCGGCAATTGCGTAGTGTTCGACAACCACCGGATCGTGCATGGCCGTGAAGGCTACGTGGCCGATAGTGGTCGCCGCCACCTGCGCGGCTGCTACACCGATCGCGGCGCGCTTCGCAGCACCTTCCGTGTGCTGGCGCGGCAGGGCTTTACCGGCGAGACGTCTGTCGTCAAGGACCGGGCGCGCGCCTGATCCGGTACCCGGCACGACCGCATGTGAACGGCGCGGATTGTCCCGCGCCGTTCTGTCGTTTGGGGAGCACGCCCTGTCAGGCGGCGAAGGGCGGGCGGACCTTGATTTCCATGTAATCCTCCAGACCCTGTACTCCGCCTTCGCGGCCGTTGCCGGAATGCTTGAATCCGCCGAAGGGCGATCCGTAATCGGCATCGCGCCCGTTGATATGTATGCCGCCTGCACGCAGGCGGCGTGCGACCCGCAGGGCGCGCTCCTCGCTGCCGGTCTGGATGAAGGCCGCGAGCCCGTACTCGGTATCATTGGCCAGTGCGATCGCCACTTCCTCGGTGTCGAACGGGGTGATGACCAGCACCGGGCCAAAAATCTCCTCGCGCCAGATCACCATCTCCGGCGTGACATCGCAAAAGATCGTCGGGCGCACGAACCAGCCGGATTGCAGCGCCTCAGGCAATCCGTCGGGGCGGCCCGTTCCTCCGGTCAGAAGGCGCGCCCCCTCGTTGAGCCCTGTCTCAATCATAGTCTGCACCCGGTCATACTGGATCTCATCGAAGAGCGGCCCGAGGTGATCGCCCTCCTGCTCGGGATCGCCCATAACGCTGGCTTCGGCGGCGGCTTGGGCCAATTCCAGCACGCGGGGATAAACGCTGCGCTCTACCAGCATGCGGGTGGGGGCATCGCAGGATTGCCCGGTGTTGAAGAAGCACGCAGCCACACCCTCGGCCACGCGTTTCTCAAGATCCGCGTCGGCGAAGATCAGGTTAGGGGATTTGCCGCCCAGTTCCAGCGTCACCCGCTTGAAGCTGTCGGCGGCGTTGCGTGCTACCGCGCTGCCGCCACGCGTCGATCCGGTGAACGACATCATCGCCACGTCGGAGTGGCGCGCCAGCGCGGCACCCACCGTCGGCCCGTCGCCCTGCACGAGGTTGAAGACCCCCGCCGGATACCCGGCCTCGTGCACGATCTCGGCATAGACCTGCGCCGAGAGTGGCGTATGCTCGGACGGTTTGAGCACGCAGGTCGCGCCGGCGGCAAGCGCGGGTATCACCTTGAGCGCGATCTGGTTGATCGGCCAATTCCACGGCGTGATCAGCCCGCAGACGCCGATCGGCTCGCGGCTCAGGACATCGCCATTGGGCAGGATCTCTTCCTCGTCCAGCCTCTCCAGCGCGGCGATGAAGGCCTCGAGGTGACCGATACCGGCATCGGCCTGCACAGCGCGGGACATTGTGATCGGCGCGCCCATCTCGGTTGTCATGGCATGGGCCAGATCGTCCAGGCGCGCCCGCGTCACCTCGGCTAGGCGGCGCAGCAAGGCCAGACGCTCCTCCTTGGAGGTCATGGAAAACGTCTCGAACGCGCGTTTGGCGGCCTGAACGGCGCGATCCGCATCTTCTGCGTTGCCCATGGCGACGGTGCCGATCTGACGGTTGGTGGCGGGCGAGCGTATCGGCATCGTCTCGCTCGAGGCAGGCGCAACCCAGGCCCCGTCGATATAGAATGTGTTCAGTGTGATCATGTCGCATCTCCTTTTGCAGCGCTTTTGGGGGCGCTCACCCGGCGTCTTGCAGCACCATGTCGGCGGCCCGCATCGCGAGCATCAAGGTCGGGGCGTTGATATTGCCGGATGTGATGTTGGGGAAGGCGGACGCATCGACCACCCGCAGCCCCGGCACCCCGTGAACCTGAAGCCGGGCGTTGAGCACCGAGTCATGCGGGCCGTGCCCCATGCGGCAGGTGCAAGACGGGTGATAGACGGTCGAGGCGCGGTTGCGAAAGTCGTCGAGAAGGGCCGCATCGTCCATCGTGTCGAAATCCGGAGATTTGGCGAACTCGGTCACCGTCTTCAATTGCGGGCTCCGCGCGAGGGTACGGATGACCTTGCTGGCCCGCACGGCCGCGTCAAGGTCGTCATCGGTCGCAAGGGAATTGGGCTGTATGACAGGCGCATCGCGCCAGGAACCCGAGGCGATCCGCACATGCCCGCGGCTGGTCGGGCGGCAGGGTTGCGCTGAGAGCAGGAATCCTGGCTGCCGGTCAAGAACGACCCTGCCGGCGCTGTTGATCTCGTAGGAGGCCGGGTTGCAGAAGAGTTGCACATCGGGCACCGCCTGTTGTGGCGTGGACCGTACGAAGCCGCCCACCTGATTGACCGGAACAGAGAGCGCGCCTTTGCGGGTGAGCGCGTAGCGCAGCGCCGCGCGCAGCCGGCCCGAGGGGCTGCCCAGCATGTTGTTGAGCGTCGGCACACGGGCTCGGAACTGACAGGACACCGCCAGATGATCCTGAAGCCCTTGGCCCACATGGGCCAGATCGTGCTGCACCTCGATCCCCTGCGCCTTCAAGAGGTCAGCCGGGCCGATACCCGACAGTTGCAGCAGATGCGGGCTGTTGATGGCCCCGGCGCAGAGGATGACCTCCTTGCGTGCGCGAACGTGGCACGTTTGGATGCCTCGCATATAGGCGAGCCCATGCACCTGCGCGCCGCTGAACTCCAACCGGGTAACATGCGCATGGGTGATGACCCGCAGATTGGCCCGCCGCGTCGCGGGCCGCAGGAACGCATCAGCAGAGGACCAGCGAACGCCGCGCCGCACGGTGCTGCGGTAGAACCCGAGACCATCGGCTCCGGGCCGGTTCATGTCGTCGATCACTGCAAATCCGGCGTTGCGGCCCGCCTCGAGAAAGTTCCTCGAAAAAGGATGCATCTGATCCGAGAGATCCTGCACCCAGACCGGTCCTTCGCCGGACGGCTTTGCCCGCGACGCACCCGGTGCGCGGGTCTCTATCCGGTCATAGGCATCCTCTACCGCCTGCCAATTCCAGCCGGTCGCACCGGCCGCCGCCCAGTCATCGAAATCGCGGGGCTGACCGCGGACATAGGCCATGGCGTTGATCGAACTTGATCCTCCGATGACGCGCCCCCGCGGCCAATAGATCCGACGGCCCGCGAGACCGGTATCCGCCTCGGTCATGTAGCCCCAGTTCAGTGTCGGGTCGGAGAAGGTCATGGCATAGCCTACGGGGATCTTGATCCACATGCGTGCATCGCCGCCCCCGGCCTCGAGCAGCAGCACCTGGTGGTGGCCGTTCGCGGACAGGCGGTTGGCCATCACACAGCCTGCGGATCCTGCTCCAACGATCACGTAGTCGACTTCATCCATCTGCTCTCTCCGCCTGACCGCCGATCACATATGGGGATAAAAGCGGCACAGTCACAAACAACGACTTTCGCCGCCTAGGCCTTATATTATTTTGGTCTCATCGAATTGCGCATGGCTGCGTCCAAGGCCATGTTGTGCCCCGAAAGGAAACGCCGGATGCGAAGATTGCCCCATGTTACCTGGCTGCGCGCGTTCGATGCCGCGGCGCGTCACAGTTCGTTCACGGCGGCCGCGGACGAGCTTCATCTGACCCCGGCAGCCGTCAGCCAGCAGATCCGGCTTCTGGAAAAGCGACTGGGGGCTGAGCTGTTCAAGCGGTTGCCGAAGGGCGTGGCGCTGACCGATGTCGGCCAAGCCTATGCACAACCGCTTCGGAAATCCTTTCTCGAGATGGAACAGGCGACCGACGGCCTGTTTCGCGGGCGACGCAAGGCGACACTTCGGGTTCGGTCGTCCATTTCGTTTGGCGCGCTGGTCCTGGCACCGCGGCTGAACGCGTTTCGCGAACGGCACCCCGAGATCGAGATCGACTTGTTCACTACGGTCTGGTCGGATCGCATGACCGACGCGGGTATCGATCTCGACATCCGCTACGGCGATGGTGACTGGCCCGAACGGAATATCTGGCCCCTCGAGGTCGATGATGCGGTAGTCGTTTGTCATCCCGACCATGCGTCATCCATGGGCGACGACCTCTCGATTGAAGGGCTGGCCGCCGCCAGTGTCGTCCAGGTCGTCGGATCGGAAACCGACTGGGGGCGCCTGTCTGACAAGTACGGGCTCGATTTGCCAGTGCCGGTGCATTGGATGAAGGCGGACTCGTCTCTGGTCGCCCTGCAGATTCTTACGGCCGGGCACGGCTCTTCCCTCATTAGCCGCAGCTTTGCCAGACATTATCTAAAAACAGGTGCGCTTATCGCACCCGTTCCCTACCAGATATCCATGCTGCAGAAGTTCTTTCTGGTTCAGTACGAGGACACGAATAAAAGTCCCGAGATCGCGGTGTTCAAGGATTGGCTTGCGTCCCAGAAATTCTGAGTCGGGCCCTGAACCCGCAGGTCACCGGTTTCATATCAGGTGTTCCTTGTTGAGTCCGACCATAGCGCCGCGAAGAAACTCTTCGGGCATGTCGACCAGAAGGTTGTGGTTGCGATCGATGCTCGTATGGAGGTCCAAGTACATGTCGACGACCCCGATGGCCTCCTCGAGGGGATAGTCCTCGGAAAATTCCGGGGGCTCCGGAACCTCTTGAGCCCCGAGGAGCCAATGGTGCGGGTTGACACAGAGGGTATGCTCACAGAGGTTTTTCAGGCGCCCCTCAGGGGGGATTCCGAAGACCCGGTCGAAGACCAGTCTTTGGACGTAGAGGAGACCCTGTTGCACAAATCGGCTGAGGCCAGACGTCCCCTTTCCCCGGACAGACTCATCCTATTGGTTCAGTTATTGGTATGCCGAGCGCGGTGTAGCTGTTGAGGACTGCGATGCGGACATGGATTTCTGCGACCTGGCGGTCGAAGTCTCTCGCCATGAGGCCCTGCCCGAGCAATTTCGCTTCGCGGACCTTCGGTTTATACAGTGCATCTTGGTCTCGACGCGGCTTCGGCGGTGGTATCCGTTCCACCGTCGCCAGATCGCACGGTCGAGGTATTTCGAGGCCCGCAGGGCTTCGTTGCGCGCGAGCGCGCCCGGCGTGGTTGGCTTCGAGGGTTTGGCATTCTTGCGCGGAGGAACAACGGCATGGGCGCCGCGATCAGCTATAGTATCGTGGCACTTTCGAGTGTCATAGGCGCCGTCGGCCGTGACCCTGGCGACCTCCTCGTCCATCGGGATCTGGCCTATAAGATCAGGCAGCATGGGCGCGTCACCGATATGGCTGCCAGTGATCTCGACGGCCCGAACCTCCAGTGTGGCTCATCGATCCCAAGATGGATCTTGCGCCAGACCCGTCGCTTGGGGTCGCCGTGTTAGCGCGCATGCCACTTGCCTTCGCCCTCGATCTTGATCCCGGTGCTGTCGATCAGCAGGTGCAGTGGCCCCGTGGAGCCCCGATACGGGATGTTCACGACCAAGGCCTTCTGGCGGCGGGAAAGCGTGCTGAAGTCCGGCACCGCCCTGTCCAAGCCAACCAGTTGCAGCAGGCTCTCGACGAAGCCCGTGGTCTGGCGTAGCACCATGCCGAACAACACTTTCATCGTCAGGCATGTCTGGATGGCGGTGTCGCTGTAACTGAGTTGCCGACGCCGTTTGCCAGTCGGCGCAGCTTCCCAGGTCATATCGGGGTTAAACCAGATCGTCAGCGAGCCGCGGCGCTTGAGCGCTTCATTGTAGGCCAGCCAGTTCCTTGGTCTTGTAGGTCGGGGGTGTGGGTCTGCTCATGTCGCCCAGCTACCACACTGGATTCGCGACATGAATCCCTCACGCGCTTTGTGCAACAGAGCCGGCTCGAGTCCCCGCGGGATCGCCAACGCCTCAGCCGCCGCGCGCCAGCCTTGCGGCGCGACCGCCGCGGCGTTTCCTCAGTAGGTCGGCGCGGTCGGGCAGGGCAGTCATGATGGCGCGGCGCTCCTCCGTGCTCATCTTTGACCAACGGGTGATCTCGTCGATGGAGCGCAGGCAGCCGGTGCAGATGCGCGCCTCCGGGTGGACGACGCAGACGCGCACGCAGGGGCTCTCGACCTCGTCGCGATTCCAGACATCATCCGCCATGCTGCTCGGTCCTCATATGGCGCATTCGGTCGAGCGCCCCTTGCAGGATATAGGCGGCGGCGACCGAATCGATGACCTCTGCGCGACGTTTGCGTGTCGTATCCGCCTCCAGGAGCGCGCGTTCGGCGGCCACGGTCGACAGGCGCTCGTCCCAGAACCCGATGGGCAGATCGGTGAGCTGTGAGAGATTGCGAGCGAAGGCGCGGGTGGATTGGGCACGCGGGCCCTCCGAGCCGTCCATATTGCGCGGCAGGCCCAGCAGGA
The DNA here is from genome assembly GCF_004126395.1 of Roseovarius sp. A46. Taxonomy (NCBI): domain Bacteria; kingdom Pseudomonadati; phylum Pseudomonadota; class Alphaproteobacteria; order Rhodobacterales; family Roseobacteraceae; genus Roseovarius; species Roseovarius sp. A46. The sequence continues at coordinate 29,717 of NZ_PVWS01000019.1, forward strand.
CGCCGCCCGCCTCGCGCGCCGCCGCGATCTCCAGCAGACGCGCGGCATCGAGGGTGAACTTGCGTCGCTTCACCGTTTCTACCGCGCTGGCGCTCGACAGCAGCCGGTCGGAGAGGGCCACGCCGATGGTCTTGGTGCCAAGATCGAGCCCCATCACCCCGCGTTCGGGCGCGAGCGCGACGGCGAAGTCGGCGATGTCTTCGCAGATCATTCGGTCACGCCTGCGGCCTCTGCCGCCGTGCGCAGAATGCCGAGCGCGCGGGCATCGCCGCCAAAGGTCTCGCGCGCCTCGGTCCAGATGCGCCGGGCTTGCGCCGTTTCGCCCATCACGCCATAGGCGTTGATGAGCCGTGCCCAGTCCTCGGGTGGGCCACCTTCGGTTGCGAGCCGCTCGGACAGCCGTGAAACCATGCCGCGGATCATAGCGGCGCGCGCCTCGGGGTCCATGTCGCCGGCGGCCTCCATGTCGGCGGCAGATGGCCCGCGCCCTTCGGATTCTTCGGGCGGGGTATAGCGCACGCCCGCGCGCTGTGCGATTTCGCCGATCTCGGCGCGGATCGTGGGCACCCAAGGCGCGTCGGGGGTGCTGTCTTCCAACAGGTCGCGCCAGACGGGGAATGCGAGGTCGGGCCGGTCGAGCTGCAAATGCCATAAGCCCAGATAGAACCGCGCGGTGGGCGCGCGCGGATTTCGCTCGAGCGCGGCGCGCAGCGCCGCCGCCGCGTCGGTCGAGATATAACCTCCCGCCGCTTCGATCATCAATTCGGCCAGTGTTGCGTGATCGGTGGCGCTCGCGGCATCGCCGCGTAGCGCGACGAGCTTCTCCTGCGCCTTGCGCGCCGCTACCATGCGCCCGAGCGCGGCCTCGCTGCGCACCAGAAAGCGCAGCCCCTGCTGATCCTCGGGCCGTGCTGCCACGACCTTGCGCAACTGCTCCACCAGTTCGAGATGCTCTTGGCTTGTCCCCTCCGGCGGGGCCATCTCTCCGGGGCCAAAGCGGGCCTCGGCAGCCTCCTGCCCGAGCCGCTCGGCGCGCGCCGTTTCGGAGGCGGCGATCCGTGCGGCAAGCGGCATGTCGCCGTAGCCCGGCGCGCCAAGCGCAGCATAGAGCGCCAACCCGCCGCAAGCGACCAGCACCATCGCCACGAGGGCCCCGGCTCGTCCGGCGATGCGCGGCTGACCGGCGGTCGCCCCGCCTGCACGCAGCTGCGCATCTGCGGCAAGGATGCGGCGCGAGACCTCGGCGCGCAGCCGCTCGGCATCTCCGTCGGCAATCACGCCACGGCCTGCGTCGCGCTCAATCTCGCGCAGCTGGTCGCGATAGACGCGCAGATCGTAGGAAACGGGCGGCTCGGCCCCCGCACGCCCGCGCAGCGCCGCCAGCGCCAGAAGCAGCCCGGTGCCGATAGCGAGCGCCGCCGCGATGATCCAGAAGCTCATGATCGTCGTCCTCTCTCACCCCCATCTAAAGCGCAGCGCGCGCGGAAAAAAGGGGCAAAGCCGCGTATCACGGCCCGAGCCCCGCGCCGCGATGTCGCAATGTCGCAATTCGCGGGCGAAGCGCCGCCCTCGGTCACCTTTCGCCCGCGCGCCCGTCGCATTACCATCGCATCGTTACCGGCCCGCGAATCCCCGGAAAGGACACCCCGCGCATGAAACGCTATTCCGTCTTTGCCGTCGCCCGAGAGGCCCTGCGCGACCACATGGGGTGGGAACGCGCCTGGGCCTCGCCCGAGCCAAAGAAGCGCTACGACGTCATCATAATCGGCGCCGGCGGGCATGGCCTTGCAACCGCCTATTACCTCGGCAAGAACTTTGGCATCACCAATGTGGCGGTGCTGGAAAAGGGCTGGCTGGGCGGCGGCAATACGGGCCGCAACACCACCATCATTCGCTCCAACTATCTCCAGGATCCGTCGGCGGCCATCTACGAGAAGGCCCGCTCGCTCTACGAAACGCTGAGCCAGGATATCAACTACAACATCATGTATTCGCCCCGCGGCGTCATCATGCTGGCGCAGACCGAGCACGAGGTGCGCGGCTACAAGCGCACGGCGCAGGCCAACGCGCTACAGAGTGTGACCACCGAGTTCATCACGCCCCAGCGCGTCAAGGAGATCGTGCCGATCATCAATCTCGACGGGCCGCGCTACCCGGTTCTCGGCGGGCTGTGGCAGGCGCGGGCGGGTACCGCACGGCACGATGCCGTGGCCTGGGGTTATGCGCGGGCGTGCTCGGCGATGGGCATGGATATCATTCAGAAATGCGAGGTGACCGGCATCCGCCGCGACGGCGACAAGGTCACCGGCGTGACCACCAATCGCGGCGATATCGACTGCGACAAGCTGGGCATCGTGGTGGCCGGTCACTCGGGTCACCTCGCCGACATGGCCGGTTTCCGCCTGCCGATCGAGAGCGTGGCGCTTCAGGCGCTGGTCAGCGAGCCGATCAAGCCCTGCATGGATTGCGTCGTCATGGCCAACACCGTGCACGGCTACATGAGCCAGTCCGACAAGGGCGAGATGGTGATCGGTGGCGGCACCGACGGCTACAACAACTATACGCAGCGCGGCTCGTTCCACCATATCGAGGAAACCGTGCGCGCGCTGGTCGAGACCTTCCCGATGGTCGCCCGGCTCAAGATGCTGCGCCAGTGGGGCGGCATCGTGGACGTCACCGGCGACCGCTCGCCCATCCTGTCAAAAACGCCCGTCGAGGGTATCTTCATCAACGCGGGCTGGGGCACTGGCGGGTTCAAGGCGATCCCGGGCTCCGGCTGGGGCTTTGCCGAATTGATGGCCAAGGGGCACTCGCCGCTCTGCGACGAGTTCGGCCTCGACCGGTTCTACCAGGGTCGGTTCATCGACGAATCCGTCGCCGCTGGCGTCGCCCACTAAGGAGGGATGGAAAATGCTGATCCTCACCTGCCCCTGCTGCGGCGTCACCGCCGAGGAGACCGAGTTCCACCAAGGTGGCGAGGCGCATCTAAAGCGCTTCGGCCTTGGCTCCTCGGACGACGAGTTCCACACCTATCTCTTTGCCAAGGAGAACCCCAAGGGTGTGCATTTCGAGCGTTGGCGGCACAATAACGGCTGTGGCAAGTGGTTTCACGCGGCGCGCGATACCATGACGCTAGAGGTCTACGGCACCTATCCGGCCCAGACGCTGGAGCCGCCGCAGGACATCCGCGATGCGATCACCGCCAAGCGCCCCGGCTGGAAATGGAGGGAGTTCGCATGACTCTTCTTCTTGGCAAAAATACCCAACTCATCACGCCCGCAACGGGCAAGAGGTCTGGCACATGAGCACACGTCTGGCCACCGGCGGCCGCCGTCTCGATCGCGGTCGCGCGCAGGAATTCACCTTCAACGGCAAGCGGATGCAGGGCCATCCGGGCGACACGCTCGCCTCGGCGCTGCTGGCCAACGGCCAGATGCTGATGGGCCGCTCGTTCAAGTATCACCGCCCGCGCGGTGTTGTGGCGAGCGGGGCGGAAGAGCCCAACGCGCTCGTGGGTCTGGGCGAAGGCACGCGGTTCGAACCCAACCAGCGCGCCACGACGACCGAGCTTTTCGACGGACTTGTGGCTGTCAGCCAGAACCACTGGCCCAGCCTCGAGACCGATATCGGCGCGGTCAACACCCACTTTGCACGCTTCCTGCCCGCGGGTTTCTACTACAAGATGTTCATCCACCCGCGCCCGTTCTGGAAGCATGTCTACGAGCCCTTCATCCGCCAGTCGGCAGGGCTCGGCAAGGCACCGAACCCCGGCGATCCCGACCGTTATGAGCATTTCTACTATTTCTGCGACGTACTCGTGGTCGGCGGCGGTGTGGCCGGGTTGCAATCCGCGCTTGCCGCGGCAGAGGCGGGCGCAAAGGTCATGCTGATCGAGCAGACCGCCCATTGGGGCGGGCGCGCGCCCGTCGATGGCGGCGAGGTGGACGGCCAGCCCGTCGAGGCGTGGATCGACGCCACGATTGCAAAACTGCAAGACATGCCCAACGTCACCCTGCGCACGCGGTGCATGGGTGCGGGTGTTTATGACCATGGCTATGCGCTTGGCTATGAGCGCGTGAGCGATCACGCGCCGGGCAACGATGCCCCTCGCCACCGGCTGTGGCGCATCCGTGCACGCCAGATCGTCACCGCGACGGGGGCCATCGAGCGCCCGCTCAGCTTTGCGGGCAACGACATTCCCGGCGTCATGCTCGCCTCGGCGGTGCGCGATTACGCGGTGGATTACGGCGTTTCCATTGGCGACCGCACCGTGGTCGTGACCAACAATGACGACGCCTACCGCACGGCTGTCACGCTGAAGAAGCTGGGTCTCGAGATTCCCGCGATCCTCGACGCGCGCCAACAGGGCGGCGGCGCGCTGGCCGAGGAGGCGCGTGCGCTGGGTATTCGCATCGAGAACGGAAAGGGCATCGCAAAGGTCAAGGGCGGCAAGCACGTCACCGGCGTCGCGATCTGCGCGCAGGCGGGCGAGGGCGCGGCGCTGGAGGAGATCGCCTGTGATGCAGTCGCCATGTCGGGCGGCTGGTCGCCGGTGGTGCACCTGTGGTCGCATTGCGGTGGCAAGCTCGTCTGGGACGACGCACAGGCCCATTTCCGCCCCGATCCCGAGAACCCGCCGCGCGGCGCGCACGGAGAGGGCTTCGTTATCCCCGCCGGGTCCGCAAACGGTGCGGGCGATCTGGCCAGCGTCGTGGCCGACGCCCACGCCGCGGGACAGGCCGCGGCAAAGGCCATGGGGGCCAAGCCCAAGGGCAAGGCGCCCCAGGGCAGCGCGTCGCCGGAAGCGCCGATGCAGCCCGTCTGGCTCATGCCGCAGGGAGCGGGCTACAAGCTGCGGATGAAGGCGTGGCTCGATTATCAGAACGACGTGAAGGTGTCGGACGTGCAGCTCGCCGCCCGCGAGGGCTATGAGAGCGTCGAGCACGCCAAGCGCTACACCACCCTGGGCATGGCCACAGACCAAGGCAAGCTGAGCAATATCAACGGTCTGGCGATTCTTTCGGACGCGGTGGGCCAGCCGATCCCACAGACGGGCACCACCACGTTCCGCCCGCCCTACACGCCGATTTCGCTGTCTTCGATCGCGGGCGAGGCGACCAAGGCCAATTTCCAGCCCATTCGCAAGACACCGATGCAGGGCTGGCACGAAACCAACGGCGCGGATTTCGAGCCGGTTGGCCAATGGCGCCGCCCCTATTGCTTCCCCAAGGGCGAAGAGGGTCGGCACGAGGCTGTAAACCGCGAGATTACCCAGACCCGCGACAGCCTCGGGTTGCTCGATGCCTCGACGCTGGGCAAGATCATCGTCAAGGGCGCGGATGCGGGCCGCTTCATGGACATGCTCTATACCAACATGATGTCCACCCTGAAGCCGGGTCGCTGCCGCTATGGCCTCATGTGCAACGAAAACGGCTTTCTCATGGATGACGGCGTGGTGGCGCGGCTCGACGAGGAGACGTTCCTTTGCCACACCACCACCGGCGGGGCGGAATCGATCCATGGTCACATGGAGGAATGGCTCCAGACCGAATGGTGGGACTGGAAGGTCTATACCGCCAACGTCACCGAGCAATACGCGCAGGTCGGCGTCGCGGGCCCCAACTCGCGCAAGGTGATCGAGAAGCTCACCGATGATGACATCAGCGCCGACGCGCTCACCTTCATGGGCTGGACCGAGATCACCGTCGCGGGCATCCCCGCGCGCGTGTTCCGCATCTCCTTCGCTGGCGAGTTGAGCTTCGAGCTTTCCGTGCCCGCAAGCCATGGCCGCGCGCTGTGGGACGCGCTGACGGAGGCTGGGGCCGAGTATGGCGTCATGCCCTACGGCACCGAGGCGATGCACGTCATGCGTGCCGAGAAGGGCTTTATCATGATCGGGGACGAGACGGATGGCACGGTCATCCCGCAGGACCTCAACATGCAGTGGGCAATTTCCAAGAAGAAAGAGGACTATATCGGCAAGCGCGCGCAGGAACGCAGCCACATGGCCGACCCAAACCGCTGGAAGCTGGTGGGGCTGGAAACGCTCGACGGCTCGGTTCTGCCTGATGGGGCCTATGCCACGGCGGATGGCCACAACGCCAACGGGCAGCGCAATGTGCAGGGGCGCGTGACCTCTACCTATCACTCGCCTACGCTGGGCCGTGGCATCGCCATGGGCCTGGTCCTGCATGGGCCGGACCGCATGGGCGAAGTGCTGGAATTCCCAAAGGTTGACGGCGGCATCATCAAGGCCAAGATCGTCGATCAGGTGTTTTACGACAAGGACGGGGAGAAACAGAATGGCTGAGCCCGTAACTGCCCTGAATGGCGCCCGGTACGAGGGGATCGCCACCATCGAGGATGCCGGCCCCACCGGCATGATTACCCTGCGGGGCGATCTGGCCTCCAAGGAGGTCAAAGCCGCGGTCAAGAAAGCCGTGGGTCTGGACGTTCCCGGACAGCGCGCGGCGCTGGGCGGGAAGGGAACCGCGGCGCTGTGGATGTCGCCGGACGAACTGCTCTTGATGTGTCCTTATGACAAGGTGGCCGAGACCATCGCCACGCTGGAGGCGGCGCTCGAGGGGCAGCATTTCCTGGCTGTCAACGTCTCGGACGCGCGCACCTTCCTGCGGATCTCGGGGGCGGGCGCGCGCGAGGTTCTGGCCAAGCTTTGCCCGGTGGACCTCTCGCCTGACACCTTTGCCCCCGGCATGTTCCGCCGCACCCGCATGGCGCAGGTGCCGGCCGCCTTCTGGCTGGACGAGGGCGGCACCTTTCACCTGGTGTGTTTCCGCTCGGTGGGTGAGTATGCTTTCAACCTGTTGAAAACAGCGGCTCTTCCTGGTGGCGAGGTGGGCGTTTACGGCTGAGCGGGCGCCATTCCCGAGGGAAAAACTCCGGCGCGCGGGGTTGACCTTTTAGCGCGCCCGTCACCATGTAACGGGCACAGGATTTCAACGCCAACGAACAGGGGGACCACATGGCCTTCGAACTTCCCGACCTGCCCTATTCCCACGACGCGCTCGCCGATCACGGGATGAGCCGCGAGACGCTGGAATATCACCACGACATCCACCACAAGGCCTATGTCGACAATGGCAACAAGGCGATCGCCGGTACCGAGTGGGAAGGCAAATCGGTGGAGGAGATCATCCGAGGCACCTATGACCCGAAAGCGGTGGCGCAATCGGGCATCTTCAACAATGCCTCGCAATACTGGAACCACAACCAGTTCTGGGAGATGATGGCCCCCGGCGGCACCGGCATGCCCGGCGAGCTGGAAAAGGCGATCAACGAGAGCTTTGGCAGCCTCGACGAGTTCAAATCGCAATTCTCCGCTGCGGGCGCCGGTCAGTTCGGCTCAGGTTGGGCTTGGCTGGTCAAGGATACCGATGGCAGCCTCAAGGTCACCAAGACAGAGAACGGTGTGAACCCGCTCTGCTTCGGGCAGACCGCGCTTCTGGGCTGTGATGTGTGGGAGCATTCCTACTACATCGACTTCCGCAACAAGCGCCCGGCTTACCTCCAGAACTTCCTCGACAACCTGGTGAACTGGGAAAACGTCGCCTCGCGGATGTGATTGCGGTCGGCTATGCACCTTGACACGGAACCTCGCGCCAATGGTGCGGGGTTTCTCGCATCCGGTTGATCCGTATCAACGCCGCCCGTACCCGGAACGGGCGATAGTGGCAAACGGCAAAGACGCAGAAAATGGAGCGATGCAGATGAGCGAACTTTCGCACGGCACTTGGGTTCTGGTAGCAGACGGGAAAAAGGCGCTGTTTCTCGAAAACGTGACCGACGCACAGGCCCCCAATCTCGTGATCCGCCGCGTCGAGGAACAGGACCTGCCCCCGAATCGCGAGCAACAGAGCGACCGACCCGGACGCATGACCGATCCCGGGCCGGGGCAGCGCTCGGGCCTGTCCGGCGCGGATTGGCACGAGCTGGACGAGGCGAGGTTCGCCTCGGACATGGCGGATGTCCTCTACCGGATGGCGCATCGCGGCACCTTCAAGCGGCTGATCCTCGTGGCCCCGCCGAAAACGCTCGGCGGCCTGCGTGATCACTTGCACAAGGAGGTCGCGCAGTGCGTCGTGGCCGAGATCGGCAAGGACCTGACCAACCATCCCGGCGATAGGCTGGAAAAAGTGCTCCTGGCGGAATTGGCGGCGCACTGAGCCCCGCCGGCCCGTGGCGGACCTCGTTGCCTGGTCGCTCTTGCCATTGCCGCTCGGGCAGGGCAGCAAGAGCGGCGAGGCAGAAGGAGCGGGCCGCAGATGCGCGAGGCGACCAAGGGGATTGTGGCGATGGTCGCCACCTGCACGGTCTGGGGGCTGTCGGGCATCTATTACAAGCTGCTCGCCCATGTCCCGCCCATCGAGATCCTGGCGCATCGCACGCTTTGGTCGTGCGCCTTCTTCGCCCTCGTGTTGCTGGCGCAGGGGCGGATTTCTATGCTTGGCCGGGCGCTGGCCGGGCGGCGCTCGGTGCTGTCCATAGCGCTCGCCGCATTGATGATCTCGACCAACTGGTTCGTATTCATCACCTCGATCCAAGTGGGCCGCGCGATGGAGGCGTCGCTGGGCTATTACATCTTCCCGTTGGTGGCGGTGCTGCTCGGGGCGCTTGCGTTTCGCGAACGGCTGGGCCGGGCACAGCTTTTCGCTGTGGGGCTGGCGCTCTGCGCGGTGGTGACGCTCACACTGGGCCTCGGCGTGCCGCCGTGGATCGCGCTGGTGCTGGCATCGAGTTTTGGCCTCTACGGTCTTGTCAAGAAAGGGCTTTCCGTCGGGCCGGTGGTGTCTGTCACCGCCGAGGTTCTGCTCTTGTCGCCGATCGCGCTGACGGTGCTGTGGTATTTTCATTCCAGCGGCAACGGTGCCTTTACCGCGAACTGGCGTGACAGCCTGCTGCTGGCGTTTTCCGGCATCCTCACCGGCACGCCTCTGATCATGTTCAGCTATGCCACCAAGCGCGTCACGCTGGCCACCGTGGGGCTGGTGCAGTATCTGAACCCCACCCTGCAATTTCTAGTGGCAACACTGATTTTTCTCGAGCCGTTCAGCTTTTGGCACGCCGTGGCCTTTGCCATGATATGGACCGCGCTCGCGATCTACACCACCGCGAGCCTGCGTCAGGACAGAGCGGCGCGCAGGGCGGTGCCGAGAGCCTGAGGGTCATCCACCTCGCGGATCATGTGCCGCAGACTCGCATCGGCGAAGCCGCAGGCGATGACATGCTCGACCAGCTGGATAAAAGGTATCCAGTAACTTTCAGTATTCAGAAGAAAAATCGGTTTTTCATGTAGGCCTAACTGGCGCCATGTCAGCACCTCGAACAGCTCGTCGAGCGAGCCTGCGCCCCCCGGAAGTACCACGATCGCGTGGGAGTTCATGAACATCACTTTCTTGCGTTCATGCATGGTCTCGGTGACGACGTAACGGGTGAGATCGCGCTTGCCACCTTCGCGTCCCACCAGATGCGCGGGGATCACGCCGAGCGTGCGCCCGCCTGCCGCCTGTGCCGCGCGCGCCACTGCTCCCATCAGCCCCACGTCGCCCGCGCCGTAGACCAGCTCCCAACCGTTCTCGGCCAGCATCCGGCCGGTCTCCTCCGCGGCCGCCAGGTAGGACGGGTCATGACCCTCACGTGCGCCGCAAAAGACACAGACAGCCGCGTGTGTCATGAATTTCTCCTGTCGCTCAAAGGGTTGCTTTGACCCCTGATAGCCTTGTTGATATGCTCCGACAACCGGGCATGGTGCCCTGGTTGGGGATGTCGGGAAAGATGAGCAAAATCGCCGGATTGGGTGCGGGTCCCGTGATCGGGCTCGGGGTGGCTGCGGTTGTTGCGGTGGTGTCCATCGGCACCTATTTCTTTGCGGATGGTGGCCTGTCGCTATCCACGCCCGAGCCGGAGCAGGCGGCACAACCTGCCACTGAGCTGTCGCCCGAACCCGTCGCAAAACCCACGCCAGACGCGCAGGACGCGGGCGAGTCGGTCGAAGCCAGCGAGACAGCGCAACAGGATCCCGTGGCGCCAGCCGCCATGGCGAACGTAGGCGCGAATCCTGAGGCCGAGCCGGAGACGCAGCGCCCGCAACCGCCCGCGCTCGACACCTTCCGCCTTGACCCGGATGGGCAGATGCTCGTCGCTGGGCGCGCGATTCCGGGCGGCAAGGTGGCGATCACAGTGGATGATGTCCGCCTCGGCACGACCCTGTCAGACCGGTCGGGCAAGTTCGTGGCATTTCTCGACCTGCCGCTGAGCGATGCGGTACGAGTGCTGGGGTTGGAACTGCTGCTCGAGGACGGGCGCGTGATCCGCGCGCCTGACGAGATCCTGATCGCGCCGTCGCCGCCCCCGGCTCCGCGCCCGCAGGCGGTGGCACAGGCCGACACCGCGACGCCTCCCTCACCCGCAGCGCAGGAGGGGGTAACGACCGGGGGCGCGCCCGACATTGGCGAAGATCAGGTAACCGAGACGGCGGGGGCGCAACCGGAGACGGAAGAGATTGCGAATGCGGAAACGGCGAAGACGAGCGCGCCCACCGCCGAGGTAACTCAAACAGCGTCCGAAATGCACGATCCGGCCCCGGAGGCGCGCAAGGAACAGCCCGCCGCGCCCGTGGCTCCGCCCACCGCAGACGCTTTGCAGCCGGGCGCGGACGAGGGTTCGGTCGCGCAGGCCAAGCCGCCCGCCGAGACGCCCGCGCCACCCACGGTGGTGCTGTCGGATACCGAGGGTGTGCGTGTGTTGCAGGCCCCCGCCGAGCAGGGGCCGGACGTGATGGCGTCAGTGGCCCTCGATTCGATCAGCTATTCCGATTCGGGCGAGGTGAAACTTTCCGGACGGGCCAGCACGCCCGACGCGCGTGTGCGCATCTACGTTGACAATCGTGCCGTCACCACTGCGCCGGTGGAAGAGAGCGGTGCATGGCGCAGCTCTCTGCCAGAGGTGGATGCCGGTATCTATACGTTGCGCGTTGACGAGGTCGGTGCCGGGGGCGAGGTGACCTCGCGGGTCGAGACGCCGTTCAAGCGCGAGGACGTGGCCACGCTTGCGGCGCAGGACGACGACAAGGACGGGGACGGCACGCCAGAACCGCCGCGCATGTCGGTGGTGACGGTGCAGCCCGGCTCGACCCTCTGGGCGATCTCGCGCGAGGCCTATGGCGAGGGAATCCTCTACGTGCGCGTGTTCGAGGCCAACCGCGACCGCATCCGCGATCCCGACCTGATCTATCCCGGGCAGGTATTCGAGTTGCCGCAGTAGCGCCGCGCTCTGGTCATCGGGGGGTGTCGCCGCTATCTGTGGGGTCCGGCAGCAAGGACACGAGCCACCGATGAGCGACTCCTCCCCCGAACGCCACACGTCCGAGAGCGGTGGATGGCGGATCATCCGCCGGGTCGCTCCCTACCTGTGGAGCGCGGAAGAGCCGTGGGTGCGACGCAGGGTGGTGCTGGCGCTGGCGCTAATGCTTGCGGCCAAGCTGGTGGCGGTGACAACGCCGGTTTTCTACAAGGTTGCAGTAGATGCGCTGGCGGGCGAGGGGCCAGGCCCGGCATGGGCGCTGGGGGCGGGGGCCATCGGGCTGACCGTGGCCTATGGCATGGCGCGGCTGATGAACGTGGGGTTCCAGCAGGCGCGCGACGCGGCCTTTGCCAAGGTGGGTCAGCGGGCGCTGCGCACGCTCGCGCTTGAGACGTTCCAGCACATTCACGCGCTTTCGCTCAGCTATCACCTGACGCGGCGCACCGGCGGGCTGAGCCGGATCATAGAGCGAGGGGTGAAGGGCGTCGATTTCCTGCTGCGCTTCCTGCTGTTCTCCATCGCGCCGCTGATCCTCGAATTGCTGATGGTGGGGGTGATCCTGTGGCTGGCCTTCGACATCTGGTACCTGGTGGTGGTGGCCGGGGTGATCGCGGCCTATGTCGCCTTTACCTTCAAGGTGACCGAGTGGCGCGTGAAGCTGCGCCGCGAGATGAACGACCAAGACACCGATGCCAACCAGAAGGCCATCGACAGCCTGCTCAATTACGAAACGGTCAAGTATTTCGGGGCCGAGGGGCTGGAGGCGGCGCGTTACGACCGGGCGATGGCGGGCTACGAGCGTGCGGCGCTCATGACTGCCTATTCGCTCTCGTTCCTCAATTTCGGGCAATCATTCCTCATCACCGGCGGGCTTGTGGCAGTGATGGTGATGGCGGCCACGGGCGTTCAGGCGGGCACGATGACCGTGGGCGATTTCGTGATGGTCAACGCCTACATGATCCAGATTACCATGCCGCTCAATTTCCTCGGCACGGTCTATCGAGAGATCCGGCAGGCGCTGGTGGACATGGGCGAGATGTTTGACCTGCTTGATCAACCGCCTGACGTGCGCGAGCGGGCCGGCGCGCGACCGCTCGCCGTAGCGGGCGCGAATGTGCGGCTAGAGGATGTGCGCTTTGGCTACGATCCGGGCAACCCCATCCTCAAGGGCGTGACGCTGGATGTGCCCGCTGGCCAGATGGTCGCGGTGGTGGGACCGTCGGGATCGGGCAAGTCGACTATCGGGCGGCTGTTGTTCCGATTCTACGATGTTCAGGACGGGCGCATCACGATCGACGGGCAGGACATCCGCGATGTCACCCTCGAAAGCCTGCACACGGCCATCGGTGTGGTGCCGCAGGACACGGTGCTGTTCAACGACACGATCGGCTACAACATCGGATATGGTAGCGACGACGTGACCCAGGCCGAGATCGAGGAAGTGGCGCGGGCGGCCCAGATCCACGAGTTTATCGCCGGGCTTCCCGAGGGCTATGCCACGCAGGTCGGCGAGCGGGGGCTGAAGCTTTCGGGTGGCGAGAAACAGCGCGTGGGAATCGCGCGCACGCTCTTGAAGAACCCACCGATTCTGCTGCTTGACGAGGCGACCAGCGCGCTCGACACCGGGACAGAGCGCGACATCCAGGACGCGCTTGCCCGCGCTGCGGAGGGGCGCACTGTCATCATGATCGCGCACCGTCTCTCGACGGTGGCGGGTGCCGATCGGATCGTGGTGCTGGAGGACGGTCGCGTGGCCGAGCAGGGCAGCCATGCCGACCTGCTGGCGCGCGGTGGTCGCTATGCAGCGCTGTGGCGGCGGCAGTCAGAGCAGGACCCGGGTGTTGCGGCCTGAGCGTGTCACATGGCGGTTACCTTCCGCGGCTATGGAATCGCTAGATGTGGCGCAATATCTAAGGCTTGTCAGGTGGTCGCCGCGATATATAGTAGTCTTGAGGGTGGGTGCATGTCCCGCCCGCCGCAAGAGAGGGCGCCACAGGGGCTGTGAACGCGATGGACGGTGATTTCAGAAGCGAGTTCGTGAGAGAGCCGGCTGGACTGCGGCAGTTTCCGGCGCTGGTGCTCAATGCCGATTACCGACCACTCTCCTACTATCCTCTGTCGCTCTGGACCTGGCAGGAGGCGATCAAGGCGGTCTGGTCCGACCGGGTGGATATTGTCGCGCAATACGATCACTGGGTGCGCAGTCCGAGTACCGAGATACGGATACCTTCGGTAATCGTGTTGCGAGACTATGTGAAACCTAAGAAGCGCGTGGCATTCACGCGCTTCAATCTTTTCCTGAGGGACGAATTCCGCTGTCAGTATTGTGGCGCAAAGGACAACCTGACCTTCGACCACGTGGTGCCGCGCGCCCGCGGCGGGCGCACAAGCTGGGAGAATGTCGTGGCCGCCTGTTCTCCGTGCAACCTGCGCAAGGGCGCGCGCAGCCTGCGGCAGGTTGGGATGAGCCTGCGCCGCCCGCCGCGTCCCCCCGGGGCGGAGGAGTTGCGCAACATGGGCCGCAAGTTCCCGCCCAACCACCTCCACGAAAGCTGGATCGACTTCCTGTACTGGGATGCCGAGCTGGAGGCGTGAGGCACGACCATCGCACACAACAAAGGCGCCGCTGCCGGGGCAGGGCGCCTTTTCTGTGTTGCGTCGGTTGCCGGATCAGCTCTGCTTGGCGTCCGCGGGCTTGGCAGCAGGTTGCGCGCCGCCTTGCTGTGCAGCCGCCTGTTGCGTCCCACCCTGCTGGTGCTGGGCTGGGGCCGCCTGTGCGCCGCCCTTGGCGCCGGGCTTGTTGCCCGAGAGCGGATCGTCCTGTCGCTGCACCGACCCCTCGAAATGCGCGCCCGATTCGATGGCGATGGTCTTGTGAATGATGTCGCCCTCGACCCGCGCGGATGAGGTGAGCCGCACCTTGAGGCCGCGCACGCGGCCCACGATACGCCCGTTTACCACCACGTCATCGGCGATCACCTCGCCCTTGACGGTGGCACCTTCGCCGACGGTCAGCAGGTGCGCGCGGATATCGCCCTCGATGGTGCCCTCGACCTGGATGTCGCCGGTTGTGCGCAGGTTGCCGACCACGTGCAGGTCCGACGACAGCACCGACGCCGGCGGCTTGGCCTTGGGCGAGGTGCTGCGCTGGTCGCCGCCGGTATCGACGCGGGGACTTTCGGTCCGCGTGTCCGTCGTGGCCGGCTTGGTCTCGGCGGGCTTTTGTGCGGGTTCGTTGATCTTGCTCTTAGAAAACATCTCTCGCAGCCTTGATATAGGTCATGGGGTTGATCGCCTTGCCATCCACCCGAACCTCGTAGTGTAGGTGGGTGCCGGTGGAACGTCCAGTGTTGCCCATATCACCGATCCGATCCCCGCGCGAGACCCTTTGGCCCTCGCGTACCCGGATTCTAGACATGTGCGCATAACGTGTTTCGATGCCGAAAGCGTGCTTGATCTTGACGAGTTGCCCGTAGCCCGACAGCCATCCTGCATGGGTCACAACGCCGTCGGCAGTGGCATGGATGGGGGCGCCGTGCGCTCCGGCGAAATCGGTGCCCGCGTGCAACCGCCCCCACCGCATGCCGAATCCTGAAGTGTAGCGGAACGCGCCCTTGACCGGAATCGCCAGCGGAACCTTGCCGGCGGCGAGGCGATAGAGGTTCAGCTCATCGAGCCGTGTCAGGATGCGGTTGGCGCGCGTGGCCTCCGGTGAGGGGGCGGTGCCGCGCGTAGAGAGCGAGATCGGGGTGAGCGGGCCACCCTGCCCGGAATAGCCCCGTCTTACCGTGTCGATCAACGTATCCGGATCGAGACCGGCCTTGCGAAACATCGTTTCCAGCGGCTCGACCGAGATGGTCATCGCGTCCTCGAGGCGGCTGAATATCTCGGAATTGCGCTCGTTCACGAGGCGCAACTCGAAGGCCATCTCCTCGGCGTCGCGCTGAGCGTCCTCGGCCTCAGCGAGGGTCTTGTCGCGCTCACGCGCCGCATCGGCGAGCGCGGTGGTCAGCACCTCAACCGTGGGATCGTCCGCTGGGCTGGTTGCGGCGCCGGGGTTCTCGGCCTTCCCGGCCTGGATTTGCGAGGTGAGGCGCGCGACCTTGTGCTGCGCATCCTCGCGCGCGGACATTGCGCGGCGCAGGGTGCCCTGGACCATCTCGAGCCCGGTTTCGAGCTCGCGTCGGCGCGTCTCGGAGGCGAGAAGTTCCGACTGCATGGCCGATATCTGCGCCAGCGCCGAGCTGAACCGCTCCTGCGCTGCCAACGCCTCCTGTGCCCGGCGGTCGCGCTCTTCGGCCAGCGCGTTGAGCCGCGCCTCGTAGGTCTGCAATTCGCGCTTCGCCTGCTCGCGGAAATTGCCCGCGCCAATGGAATCCATCACCAGAACAGCGGTCGCGATGATCGTCCAGGCCACGATCGCACAGGTGCCGACAGCGGCGATGATCTGCGTGCCGGGGCGTAGCCGGATGAAGCGCGTGTCGGTGTCGGATCGCAGAAACACCCGGCGTTCGGGAAAATGACGTTCGAGAAACTCGTGCAGTCGGATCGCCAGCGTCGGTTTCAATGTTGCGGTCTTTCTTCTGTCCCTGTCTGTACGTGTGCTTAGACAGAGGTGGCGAGGTGGGCAAGAAATTTGACCACAAGCCCCGGATTCCGCGGAGGTTTCCCGCTCATTGGGCGGAAACTTGCCGATTGCGCGCCGGTTCTCTCAATCCTGAGTTGTCGGTCGCTCGGCGAGTGGCCAGTAGAAATCCGGTGGCAGCCCGGCCTCGGCGCGCTTCTCCTCGTTGAAGGGCGGCTTGAGGGCACCGTGGAAATAGCGGCGCACAAGGTCATGAAACACGTCCTTCGGGTCAAGATCGTGACGCCCGCACAGGAAATGGAACCATTTCGAGCCGTAGGAGACGTGGTGCACCTCCTCGGCGTAGATCACCTCCATCGCCTCGACGGCGCGTGTCTCGCCCGCGCGGGCAAAAATGTCGATCATGCCCGGCGTCACGTCGAGCCCGCGCGCCTCGAGCATCATCGGCACCACGGCGAGCCGCCCCATCAGATCATCGGCGGTGTCCTCGGCCGCGCGCCACATCCCGGCATGGGCGGGCAGGGCACCATAATGGCTGCCCATTTCCTCGAGGCAGTCACATATCAAATTGAAATGCTTGGATTCCTCGTCAGCCGATTTTACCCAGTCATCGTAGAAACCGGGTGGCATCGGGGTATCGGCAAAGCGTGCAACGATATCCCAGTGCAGGTCGACAGCGTTCAGTTCGATATGCGCCACCGCGTGCAACATGGCGATCCGGCCTTGCTGGTTGCCGGGACGGCGGCGAGGGACGTCGCGGGGATCGAGCAACTCGGGCCGGGCGGGGCGTGCGGGGCGTGCGGGCGGCGTGGCGCGCCCCACGGGAGGCATGCGTCCCTCGGTTCGGGCCGCCTGCCACGTCGCCGCGTGCCGCCGCGACAGCGCCGCCTTGGCTCGACCGTCAGCGGTAGTCAGCACCTCGACGGCCATCTCTACGAGTGGTCGGTCGGTCACAGCGCGCGCACCGCCTCGAGCACCTCCTCGGCATGACCGGGCACCTTGACCTTGCGCCATGCGCGCGCGATGTGGCCCGCCCCGTCGATCAGAAAGGTAGACCGCTCGATCCCCATGAACTTCTTGCCGTACATGTTCTTTTCCTTCCACACGCCGTAGGCTTCGCACACCTCCGCCTCGGCATCCGACAGGAGCGGCACCGTGAGCGCGTGCTTGCCGCGGAATTTCTCGTGACTGGCAACGCTGTCCTTGGAAATGCCCAGCACCGTCGCGCCCGCAGCCTCGAACTCGGAGAGCAGGCCGGAAAACGCCACCGCCTCCTTGGTGCAGCCGGAGGTGTCGTCGCGCGGATAAAAGAACAGCACAACCGCGACGGGGCGCAGCGCCGAGAGCGTGACGCTTTCGCCGCCGTCGCGCGGCAGGGTAAAATCGGGGGCGATATCGGAGATGTCGGGCATGGGCGCTCCTTCGTGATGCGGCTTGTGATGACTCCTTGTCGAACGCATATTAGGTCGGGACGGGCAAGAATAAAGCCACGAGGCAGAGCCGGGCGCCAAAGGTGGCGCGGCATGACACGCATGAGCGAGCCAGAGACGCAACAGAGCGACCAGCGGGTATCCGGGGAGGTGCCAGATGGCGCGCGCGCGCGCGTGCTGCCGCGGCGCGGCCTGCTGCACCATTTCGGGCAATTGTGCCTTGGCTGCGTGGCGGTCGTGCTGATCGTCAGCGTTGGGGTGGTCGCGGTGCTGGCGGCGGGTGTCACCGCGCCGGGCTGGATGCGCGAGCGGGTCGAGCAGCGGATTGGCGCGGCGCTGCCGGAGCACCGGTTGAGTTTCGAGACGCTCACGCTGGGGCTTGACGGCGGGATGGTTCCGCAGGTGGTGCTGAAGGGGGTCACGCTCTTCGATGCCGAAGGCGTGCGGCTCGTCGATCTCGGGGCTCTCGACGTGTCGCTATCGCGGACGGCGCTCTTGTCGGGCGACGTGTCGCTGTCGCGCGTTCGGCTCGACGGGGGGCGACTTATTCTGCGGCGGCGGGCGGATGGTGCCCTGTCGGTGGCGTTCGAGGCCAGTGACGGACGCGGTCGCCACCCTGGGCGCGAGGGCCGCTTTTCCGACCAGATCGGCAAGATGCTGTCGCAGCCCGCATTGGCGCGGCTGAGGCAAATAGAGGCCGACAACATCAGCCTGCGCTACGAAGATGCGCGCAGCGGTCGGGCCTGGTCGGCCGATGGTGGGCAGGCAACGCTGAAACGCCAGGGTGACCGGATCACCTTGCGTGGCAACATCACCGTGCTTGGTGCGCGTGAATACGCAAGCGGTCTGGAGGTGAACTATACCGGCAACCTGGAGTCCGCGGTCGCGGAATTCGGCATCCGGTTCGAGGATGTCCCGGCCGGGGAACTGGCCGGGCAGTCGCCTGCGCTTGCATGGCTCGGGGCGGTGCAGGCTCCGATCTCGGGGGCACTGCGCGCAACGATTGACCAGGAGGGACGGCTGGGCCCGCTCAGCGCCACGCTTCAGATCGGGGCGGGCGCGTTGCGCCCCAACGCGGCCACGGTGCCGATTCCGTTCCGGTCTGCGCGCAGCTATTTCACCTACGATCCGAAGCGCGGGCAGATCGATTTTTCCGAGATATCGGTCGAGAGCGATTGGGGCACCGCCCGCGCCGAGGGGCGCGCGCGGCTTCTCGGCATGGAGAGCGGTTGGCCTGCCGCGCTTGAGGCGCAGGTGCGCATCGGAGAGATCGCGGCCAACCCTGCGGGGCTCTATCCCGGTCCCGTAGTATTCGAGGGGGCAGGCGCGGATCTGCGGCTCGAGCTTGACCCGTTCGCGCTCACCGTCGGCGATTTCCGGCTGCGGGACCGGGGCGAGGTGCTGCACCTGTCGGGGGTGGCGCGAGGGAAGGCGGATGGCTGGTCGGTCGATGTCTCGGGACGGATGGAGACCATCGCCCCCGAACGCCTGCTGGAGTTGTGGCCCGTCACGATCAAGCCCAAGACGCGCACATGGATCGACGAGAATGTGCTCGGCATTGCGTTGCACGACATTCAGTTCGGTCTGCGCGCGGAGCCGGGACGCGCGCCGGATATGTTTCTCGGGTTCGGGTTCTCCGACCTCTCGACCGTCTATGTCCGTGAGGTGCCACCGATCGAGGCGACCTCAGGCCACGCCTCGATTCGGGACAATCGTTTCACCATCCATGCCGAGTCGGGCCACGTGACAGCGGCGCAGGGCGGACGGGTGGATATTTCCGGCACCAGTTTCATCATCCCCGATGTTCGCATCAAAAAGGGTCCCGCTGAGGCGCATCTGCGGGCGCGCGGCACGATCACGGCGGCGCTGTCGCTGCTTGATTCGCCGCCCTTCCGATTCCTTCAAAAAGCCGGACGCCCGGTAACGCTGGCCGATGGCCGCGTGGACCTCACGGGGCGGCTCGATTTCATCCTCAAGCAGAAACTCACCCCGGAGGAGGTGGCCTTTGCGGTGACCGGCGAGATTACCGACATGCGTAGCGAGACATTGGTCAAGGGGCGCGTTCTGGCGGCGAGCGGTCTCTCGGTCGAGGCCGATAATGAGGCGCTCGCTATCGCGGGGGAGGCGCGAATCGGGCGCGTGCCGGTCGCGGGGACCTGGACCTTGCCTCTGGGGCCCGACGCCGGCGGGGCGAGCCGCGTGAGCGGCGAGATCGAACTATCGCAGCGGTTCCTCGACGAGTTTGGGATCACGCTGCCCGAGGGCAGCCTGACGGGCGAGGGGCGAGCAACTGTCGATATCGCTCTGGCGCGCGACGCGCCGGCGGAGTTTGCACTCACCTCCGATCTGATGGGGGTCGGCCTGCGGATCGCGCCGCTCGACTGGGCACTGAGCCGCCAGGCCACCGGGCGGCTCGATGTTGCGGGCACGCTGGGCACGCCGTCGCAGATCGACACGCTGGCGCTCGAGGCGGGCGGGCTCCGGGCGCGCGGCGAGGTGCGGCTGTCTCCGGATGGCAGCCTCGCGCAGGCGCGGTTCACTCGCGTGGAAGTAGACGATTGGCTCGACGTGGCGGCCACGCTCGTCGGGCGCGGGGTGGGACAGGCACCGCGGGTGGAGGTGACAGGAGGCACGGTCGATCTGCGACATGGCGCGCTCGGCGCGGGTGATGGCGGTGACGGCGGGCCAGTCAATCTGCAACTGGACGAATTACGTATCTCCGACGGTATTGCACTCACCGGGTTTTCGGCCACGCTGGAGACGCAGGGCGGTGCGCGCGGCAGCTTTACCGCGCGGGTGAATGGTCGCACGCCGGTCGAGGGCGACGTGATCCCGACAAGCGCTGGGCGCAGCGCCTTTCGCATTCGCTCGGGCGACGCGGGAGGGCTGCTCGCGGCGGCGGGCATTCTCGAGGATGCGCGCAACGGCGTGCTCGACCTCAGGCTAACACCGGCAGGCGGCCCCGGCAGCTATGACGGCGTGCTCGCCATCGAGCAGTTGCGCGTCAAGCGGGCCCCGGCGCTGGCGGCGCTGCTTAACACCATCAGCATTGTCGGGCTGATCGAGCAGTTCTACGGACAGGGGCTGCACTTCACGTCGGTAAACGCGCGGTTTCGCCTGACGCCAGAGCGGCTGATCGTTACGCAGGGCAGCGCGGTCGGTGCGTCGGTGGGGATATCAATGGACGGCTATTTCAACCTCGCCACCAAGCGAATGGACATGCAGGGCGTGCTGTCGCCGGTCTATCTGCTCAACGCCATCGGTGGGGCCTTTACCCGGCCTGGAGAAGGGCTTATCGGGTTCAACTTCACGCTTCGCGGTGCCTCCGAAGACCCGGCGGTTTCTGTCAACCCGCTCTCGGCGCTGACGCCAGGATTTTTGCGTGAGATGTTCCGCAGGCCGACCCCGCGGATGGAGGGAGAACCGCCGACGCCATCGGGCGGGGACCCATCCGACGAGGAGCCGCCGGCCTACCAGAGACAGGACCCATGAAGCTCGATGAATTCGATTTTGCCCTGCCCGAGGATCTTATCGCCACGCGGCCAGCGCGCCCGCGACGCGCGGCGCGGCTTCTGGTGGCCGAGGGTGACGCGATCCACGATTCCCGGGTCACCGATCTCGGAACGTGGCTGCGCGCGGGCGACCGGCTGGTGCTCAATGATACGCGGGTAATTCCCGCTCGGCTCGCGGGGCGGCGTCATCGCGCGGGCGGTGCGGGGGCGCGGATCGAGGTCACGTTGCTGGAGCCGCAAGCCGACGGCACGTGGAGCGCGCTGGTCAAGCCGCTGAGAAAGTTGCGCGAGGGCGAGGAGATCACCTTTGCCTCCGGGCTCTCGGCGGTGCTCGAGGGGCGCGGCGAGGGGCAGGCGCGGCTGCGCTTCAACCTCGCGGGCGAGGATTTCGACGCTGCGCTTGATGCCGCAGGTGCTATGCCGCTGCCGCCCTACATCGCCGCGCGGCGGCCCGCCGACGACCGCGACCGCGAAGATTACCAGACCGTCTGGGCACGCCGCCCCGGTGCCGTGGCAGCCCCGACAGCGAGCCTGCATTTCGACGAGGTGGTACTGGCCGACTTGGCCGCGCGGGGAGTGACGTTTTCCCATGTGACGCTGCATGTGGGGGCGGGCACCTTCCTGCCGGTAAAGGTCGAAGACATCACCACCCATCGCATGCACGCCGAATGGGGCGAGGTGAGCGAGCAGGTCGCCGCCGAGATTGCCGCCACCCGTGCGACGGGAGGACGGATCATCCCGGTGGGCACCACCGCGCTTCGCCTGATCGAGACGGCGGCGCGCGACACCGGCGAGGTGGCACCGTGGCAGGGAGAGACCGACATCTTCATCTATCCCGGCTTCGCGTTCCGCGCGACCGATGCGCTGATGACCAATTTCCACCTGCCGAAATCGACGCTGATGATGCTGGTCAGCGCGCTGATGGGCCGCGAGCGAATTGCCGCAATCTATGCCCATGCCGTCGCCGCGCGATACCGATTCTTTTCCTACGGCGATGCATCCCTGTTGATCCCACCGCCCGGGCCTGACAACGGACAGAAGGCAGCGACCCGCTGAGTCGCAAACGACCTAGACGCGTGCCGACCCGTCCTGCGACGGTCGCCCCGGATCATGGAGAAATGACATGCTGCAAGTGTTTTCGAGCGCATGGGCGCTGCTTCTGGGTATGATGCTCTTGCAGGTGGGCAATGGCATGCAGGGCACGCTGCTCGGCGTGCGCGGTGCGCTCGAGGGGTTTTCCACCACGCAGATGTCGGTGGTCATGTCGGCCTATTTCGCGGGCTTCCTGTTCGGCTCGCGCATGGCCCCCGAGATGATCCGCCGGGTGGGGCATGTGCGGGTCTTCGCCGCGCTCGGGTCGATGATTTCCGCGGTGCTGATCCTCTACCCCACCTTCGCCGACCCCTGGGCGTGGTCGGTCGGGCGCGTCGTGATCGGCTTTTGCTTCTCCGGCGTCTACGTGACCGCGGAAAGCTGGCTCAACAATTCGGCCACCAATCAGACCCGAGGCAAGGCGCTGTCGCTTTACATGATCGTGCAGATGGTAGGCATCGTCGCGGCGCAGGGCCTTCTGGTGCTGGGCGATCCGTCGGGCTATGTGCTCTTCGTCATCCCGTCGGTGCTGGTGTCGCTGGCCTTTGCGCCGATCCTTTTGTCGGTTAGTCCCACCCCCGCATTTGATACCACAAAGCCGCTGTCGCTGCGCCGGATCATGGCGATTTCGCCGCTCGGCTGTGTCGGTATGTTCCTGCTCGGCGGCGTGTTCTCGGCGCAGTTCGGCATGGCACCGGTCTACGGCGCCGAGGCGGGACTGAGCGTGGTGCAGATATCGATCTTCGTCTCGACCTTTTTCGTGGGCTCCTTGGTGCTGCAATATCCTATCGGCTGGCTGTCGGACCGAATGGACCGCCGCGTGCTAATCTGCGGGGCGGCCGTGCTGATGGGGGTCGGGGCGGTGATCGGTATCGTGCTAGGCGCGGTCTTTGTGCCGCTTCTGGTGACGGCTTTCGTCATCGGTGGCATGTCGAACCCGCTCTATTCGCTGCTCATCGCCTATACCAACGATTTTCTCGAGCATGACGACATGGCCGCGGCCGCCGGTGGGATGGTGTTCATCAATGGGCTGGGCGCGGTGACCGGCCCGCTGGTCACCGGCTGGCTGATGGGGGTGATCGGGCCGCGCGGATTCTTTGTGGTGATCGCGGTGCTGGCACTGTCGATTGCCGCCTACGCGGCATACCGGATGACGCAGCGCGCCGCCCCCGCACCCGCGCAGACCGACAGCTATATGGCGGTTGCACCATCGGCCTCGCCGATGGCGGTGGAATTTGCGCAGGAAGTGGCCATCGAAACCGCGCAGGAGGGCGAGGAGCCCGGGAAACCGGATTGAATATGTCCTTTTTGAAGCAATATGTTACTGTAATATTGCCGAAATCAGAGGTTAACGTGACAGTTACATGACGGGAAATCGAGGAGAGTCCCAATGGTGTCGCCCGACGAGGTGTTGCGGTTCTGGCTGGACGAGGTGGGTCAGAAAGGCTGGTATCAGAATTCGGAGGCGCTGGACGCGCAGGTGCGCGAGCGTTTTTCAAGCGCGTGGGAGAATGCCCGTGCGGGGGCGTACGGCCTGTGGCTTACCTATCCAAGCGGCACGCTTGCCTACGTGATCCTCACCGACCAGTTCCCGCGCAACATGTTCCGCGGCGAGAGGCGGGCCTTTGCTACCGACCGTGCGGGGCTGACGGCGGCCAAGGTGGCGATCAACCGTGGCTGGGATGTCCGGATTGACGAGCCGGCGCGGCAGTTTTTCTATCTTCCGTTGATGCATTCCGAGAATCTCTGCGACCAGGAGCGCTGCGTGCGCCTGATTTGCGAGCGCATGCCGGTGTATGGCCCCGACAACCTGCTTCATGCCCGCGCGCATCGCGAGGTGATCCGCCGCTTTGGCCGATTCCCCTATCGTAACGCGGCGCTAGGCCGGGCATCGACCGCACCGGAACGCACCTTCGAGGCCGAGGGCGGATATGGTGTGCTGGTCCGAGAGGTGACAGAGGCGGCGTGATTTCGGCCCTGCGCGGTGGGCAGACCTGCTTTTCGCGGGGTGTGCCTTTCCCTGCGTTGAGGTCTCGTGGGAAATAGTTTAACACCAAACTAGTTTCCGGCGAGGGAGGGCCACATGGCGTCTGACAGCTTTGACATGATCGTGATCGGCGCGGGGCCTGGGGGCTACGTGGCCGCCATCCGGGGCGCGCAGCTTGGCTTGAAGGTGGCCATTGTCGAGCGCGAGCACATGGGTGGCATCTGCCTCAACTGGGGCTGCATCCCCACCAAGGCGATGCTTCGCTCGTCGGAGGTGTTTCACCTCATGCACCGCGCCAAGGAATTCGGGCTGAGCGCCGAGGGTATCGGCTATGATCTCGACGCGGTGGTGAAGCGCTCTCGCGCGGTCGCCAAGCAGCTGAATTCCGGGGTTGGCCACCTGCTCAAGAAGAACAAGGTGACCGCCTACATGGGCGAGGCGAGCCTGCCCGCCAAGGGCCGTGTCAGCGTCAAGACCGACAAGGGCACCGAGGAGCTGAAGGCGAAGAACATCGTGCTGGCGACGGGTGCGCGGGCGCGCGAGCTACCGGGGCTGGAGGCCGATGGCGATCTGGTGTGGACCTACAAGCACGCACTGGTGCCGCCGCGCATGCCGAAAAAGCTGCTGGTCATTGGATCGGGCGCGATCGGGATAGAATTCGCGAGTTTTTACAACACGCTTGGGGCCGAGACCACGGTGGTTGAGGTGATGGAGCGCATCCTGCCCGTTGAGGATGCCGAGATTTCCGCCTTCGCCAAGAAGGCGTTCACCAAGCAGAAGATGAAGATCATGGAAAAGGCAGCGGTCAAGCAGCTCGACCGTGAAAAGGGCAAGGTCACCGCCCATATCGAGACCGGCGGCAAGGTGGAAAAGCACGAGTTCGATACGGTGATCTCTGCCGTGGGAATCGTCGGCAATACAGAAGGGCTGGGACTCGAAGACCTGGGCGTGAAGGTCGAGAAAACCCACGTGGTGACCGACCCGCATTGCCGCACCGGCGTCGACGGGGTCTATGCAATCGGCGATATCGCGGGCGCGCCGTGGCTCGCACACAAGGCCAGCCACGAGGGCGTGATGGTGGCCGAGCTGATCGCGGGCGGCAAGCCGCACGCGGTCGATCCCGACTGCATCGCCGGCTGTACGTATTGTCACCCGCAGATCGCCAGCGTGGGCCTCACCGAGGCGCAGGCCAAGGAGAAGGGCTACAAGATCAAGGTGGGCCGCTTTCCCTTCATCGGCAACGGCAAGGCCATTGCGCTGGGCGAGGCCGAAGGCATGGTAAAGACCGTGTTCGACGAGAGCACCGGCGAGCTATTGGGCGCGCACATGGTGGGTGCGGAGGTGACGGAACTCATCCAGGGCTATATCGTTGGCCGCACGCTTGAGACCACCGAGGAAGACCTGATGAACACCGTCTTCCCGCATCCCACGCTTTCGGAAATGATGCACGAATCGGTGCTGGACGCCTACGGACGAGTGATCCATATCTGAGCCACGGTCGCGGAGGGTGCCGACAGGCCCGTCGGTCGTGGCCGTCGGACGGGGGAAGAATGACGCGCGTCTATCTCGATTATAACGCGACCGCGCCGATGCGTACCGAGGCGCGCGAGGCGATGATCGCTGCAATGGACGTGGTGGGTAACCCGTCCTCGGTTCATGCGGAGGGGCGCGCCGCCAAGGCGCTGGTCGAGCAGGCGCGTGCGCAGGTCGCCGCCGCGCTCGGGGCCGATGGGGCAGAGGTGATATTCACCTCTGGTGCGACCGAGGCCGCGGCGCTTGCGTGCGCGGGCCGGCACCTGTCGGGCGCGGCGGTGGAGCACGACGCGGTGCGCGCCTGGATCACCGCAGATCTGCCGGTGGATGCGGGTGGCCGCGTGACGGTGAGCGACCCCGCCCGCTCGGTTCTGCAACTGGCCAATTCCGAGACTGGCGTGATCCAGACCCTGCCCGAGGGGCTGACCGTGAGCGACATGACGCAGGCATTCGGCAAGCTGCCGGTGGCGTTTAACTGGTCGGGCGTGGACATGGCGCTCGTTTCCGCGCACAAGCTGGGCGGACCCAAGGGCGTGGGCGCGCTGGTGGTGCGGTCGGGCTGCGAGGTGGCCGCGCAACTTCGCGGCGGCGGGCAGGAGATGGGCCGCCGCGCGGGCACCGAGAACGTCGCTGGCATCGCCGGATTCGGGGCAGCGGCAGAGGCCGCTGCGCGTGATCTGGCCGACGGGGTCTGGTCCGAGGTCGAAAAACTTAGAAACATTCTAGAATCAACTATTGCAGAGATTTCAAAGGAGACTATTTTCGTGGGGAAAGACGGGCCTCGCCTGCCCAACACAAGCTGCCTGGTCACGCCGGGCTGGAAGGGTGAGACGCAGGTGATGGCGCTTGATCTCGCGGGGTTCGCCGTATCGTCGGGCAGTGCCTGTTCGAGCGGCAAGGTCCGGGCAAGTGGCGCCTTGCAGGCGATGGGCGTTGATGCAGCGGCGGCAAACTCGGCGCTGCGCGTGTCTCTCGGGCCGGAGACGACGACGGACGATATCATGCGTCTTGCCGAGGTCTGGGCGAGGCTGTGGAACAGACATCGGGCCCGCTTGGCCTGAGCGACAGGAGAAAACGGCAATGGCGGCTTTGGACGACAGACAGGTCAAGGACGGCGTCGATCGGGAGACGGTCGATACCGTGCGGCAGGTCGGCGGGGCTTACAAGTATGGCTGGGACACCGATATCGAGATGGACTATGCCCCGATGGGTCTCAATGAGGACATCGTGCGCCTGATCTCGTCCAAGAATGAAGAGCCGGAATGGATGACCGAATGGCGGCTCGCCGCCTATCGCCGCTGGCTGGAGAAGAAAGAGCCCACCTGGGCGATGGTCGATTATCCCAAGATCGACTTTCAGAAGCAGTATTACTATGCGCGACCCAAATCTATGGAGGTCAAGCCCAAGTCGCTGGACGACGTCGACCCCAAGCTGCTGGCGACCTACGAAAAGCTGGGCATCCCGCTCAAGGAACAGATGATCCTCGCCGGTGTCGAGGGTGCCGATGAGGCCCCTGCAGAGGCGCGCAAGGTGGCCGTGGATGCGGTCTTTGACAGTGTGAGCGTCGGCACGACATTCCAAGCGGAATTGAAAAGGGCTGGTGTGATCTTCTGCTCGATTTCTGAGGCGATCAAGGAGCATCCCGAACTGGTGAAGAAGTACCTCGGCTCGGTCGTGCCGGTCTCGGACAACTTCTACGCCACGCTGAACAGCGCGGTGTTCTCCGATGGGTCGTTCGTCTACGTACCGCCGGGTGTGCGCTGCCCGATGGAATTGAGCACCTATTTCCGCATCAATGCCGAGAATACGGGCCAGTTCGAGCGCACGCTCATCATCGCCGACAAGGGTTCTTTCGTGAGCTATCTCGAAGGCTGCACGGCGCCGCAGCGCGACGAGAGCCAGCTTCACGCGGCGGTTGTCGAGATCATCGCCGAGGAAGATGCCGAGGTGAAGTATTCCACGGTGCAGAACTGGTATCCGGGCGACGAGAACGGCAAGGGCGGCATCTACAACTTCGTCACCAAGCGTGCCGATTGCCGTGGTGACCGTTCCAAGGTGATGTGGACGCAGGTCGAGACCGGCTCGGCGGTGACGTGGAAATATCCCTCCTGCATCCTGCGTGGCAACGACAGCCAAGGCGAGTTCTACTCCATCGCCATCGCCAACAACTGGCAACAGGCCGATACCGGCACCAAGATGATCCATCTGGGCAAGAACACGCGTTCGCGAATCGTCTCCAAGGGGATCAGCGCGGGCCATGCCCAGAACACCTATCGCGGGCTAGTGTCGATGCACCCCAAGGCAGGGAACAGCCGCAATTACACGCAGTGCGACAGCCTGCTCATCGGCGATACCTGCGGGGCGCACACGGTGCCGTATATCGAGGTCAAGAATAACTCGAGCCGCGTCGAACACGAGGCCACCACCTCCAAGGTGGATGACGACCAGTTGTTCTATTGCCGTCAGCGCGGCATGGACGAGGAAGAGGCGGTGGCGCTCGTCGTTAACGGATTCTGCCGTGAGGTGCTTCAGGCATTGCCGATGGAATTTGCCATGGAGGCACAGCAGCTGGTGGCGATCTCGCTCGAGGGGTCGGTGGGCTAGCGCCTGCGTGCAGCGATGACGGACACCGAAACCATATCGCGGCCGGACCTGACCCTGCCCGAGGCCGAAGCGGCGCACCTGCGCGCGGCTTACGAGCAGGCTGGAGCCATCCTCGAATACGGCTCGGGTGGCTCGACGGTGATGGCCTCCGAGATGCCGGGTAAACGCGTCTGGTCGGTCGAGAGCGATGCGGCGTGGGCCGGGATGATGCGGGACTGGCTTGCCGCCAACCCGCCCGCGCAGGGCACCGAGGTCGAGGTGATCTGGGCCGACATCGGTCCGACCCGCGATTGGGGACACCCGCAGGGCAAGGGTGGTTACCTGCGCTACCCGGGCTATTCGCTGGGACCGTGGGAGCGCGGTGACGTCGCCCCCGACGTGGTGCTGGTGGACGGGCGGTTCCGCACCGGCTGCGCGCTGGTAACTGCACTTCACACGAAGAAGCCGCTGCGGCTTCTGTTCGACGACTACGCGCCGCGCCGCCATTACCACCGGATCGAGACCTATATCGGCGCTCCGCGTCAGATGATCGGGCGGATGGCCGAATTCGAGGTGGTGCCGATGGCGCTGCCGCTGGAGCGTCTGAGCGACGCGATCGGGATGATGCTGCGGCCGTGATGCCGCGAGCGATGTTGAAAGGAAAAATCATGCTGGAAATCAAGAACCTGCACGTCGATCTTGAAGAAGAAGATAAGACCATCCTCAAGGGCGTCGACCTGACCGTTGAGGCCGGTAAGGTCCACGCGATCATGGGGCCGAACGGGTCGGGAAAATCGACGTTGAGCTACGTGCTCTCGGGGCGCGACGGCTACACCGTGACCGAAGGGTCGGCCACGCTCGACGGGCAGGATCTGCTGGACATGGAGACCGAAGAGCGTGCCGCGGCCGGCCTGTTCCTCGCCTTCCAATACCCGGTGGAGATTCCCGGCGTGGGCAATATGACCTTCCTGCGCACCGCCGTGAACGCGCAGCGCAAGGCGCGCGGGCAGGACGAGATCAGCGCCTCAGACTTCCTCAAGCTGGTGCGCGAGAAGGCCAAGGCGCTCGAGATAGATGCCGACATGCTCAAGCGCCCGGTCAATGTGGGCTTCTCCGGCGGAGAGAAGAAGCGTAACGAAATCCTTCAGATGGCCGTATTGGAGCCGAAGATGTGCATCCTCGACGAGACCGATTCCGGCCTCGACGTGGATGCGATGAAGCTCGTCGCGAATGGCGTGAATTCTCTCCGCGACGCGGGTCGTGGCTTCCTTGTTATTACCCACTACCAGCGCCTGCTCGATCATATCGTGCCCGATGTCGTGCACATCATGTCGGAGGGCCGCATCATCAAGTCCGGCGGACCGGAACTCGCGCTCGAGGTCGAGAAGAACGGATATGCCGATCTCAAGGCGGAGGTGGCGTGATGGCGGCAGCACCGCAGGCAAAGATAGACACGACGATGCAGATCGACGCGATGCGCCTGCCCGAGGGGGGCGCATGGATCACGGCGGCCCGCGAGGAGGCGCTGACGCGCTTGCGCGCGACCGGCCTGCCGCAGCGCCGTGACGAGTACTGGAAATTCACCCGCCCCGACAGCCTGACGCTGGCCGAGGCACCGCGCGCGGCGCTGTTCGAGGACGGCGACGAGCCCAAGATGTTCGCTGACATGGACCGGCTGCGCCTTGTCTTCGTGGACGGGGTGTTTGATCCGGAGGCGAGCGACGATCCCGAACTCGCGGGGGTGCGCATCGAGCGGCTGGCAGACGTGGCGGGGCAGGACCTGCACTGGGCGCGCGACCTCTACGGCACGCTCGAGGCAGGCGGGCAAACCCCCGTGCCGCGCCCGCTGGCGGCGCTCAATACCGCGCTGGCGGATGACGGGGTGCTGATTCATGTCACTGGCAAGGCGTCGAAGCCGATCAACCTCGTCTATCACCACAGGTCAGAGACCTCCGACGCGCTCCTTCACCACGTGGTGAAGCTCGACGCGGGCGCCGAGTTGACCGTGCTGGAGAACGGCCCGGCGGCGGCGCGCTTCAACAACGTGATGGAGGTGGACGTGGCCGATGAGGCGCGCTTTCACCATGTGCGTGTGCAGGGGCGCGACCACGAGCGCCGCGCGACCACCCATATCTTTGCCCGGCTGGGCCGCGAGAGCGCGTTCAAGTCCTTTACCATGACTGCCAACGGTGTGATGACGCGCAACGAATGTGTGATCGAGCTAACCGGCGACGATGCCAGCGCCCATGTCGCGGGCGCAGCGATGGGGGACGGCGATTTCCACCAGGACGACACAGTTTTCGTCACCCACGACGCCGAGCGCTGCGAAAGCCGGCAGGTATTCAAGAAGGTGCTGCGCAACGGCGCGACCGGTGTGTTCCAGGGCAAGATCCTCGTCAAGCCCGGCGCGCAGAAGACCGACGGGTACCAGATCAGCCAGTCGCTCCTGCTCGACGATGATAGCCAGTTCCTGGCCAAGCCAGAGCTTGAGATCTACGCCGATGACGTGGCGTGCTCGCACGGCTCGACCTCTGGCGCGATCGACGAGGACGCGCTCTACTACCTGCGCTCGCGCGGTATCCCCAGGCCGATTGCCACCGACCTTCTGGTGCTCTCGTTCCTTGCCGAGGCGGTGGAGGAGATCGCAGAGGAGAGCCTGCGCGACGAGATTACAACCCGGCTATCGGGCTGGCTGGAGCGGCGGCGCGGCTGATGCCGGTCACGCGCGACATCATCGCCACCTATCGGGGGCCGCGCCGGGTGGTGCGGCGCCTGCTCGAAATGGGCCCCCGCGAGGATCGCGCACTGGTCATGCTGATCGCGGCCTGCGTGTTGGTGTTCGTTGCGCAATGGCCGCGGCTGGCGCGCGAAGCGCATCTGACCGAGCAAGAGCTAAACCCGCTCTTGGGCGGGGCTCTACTGGCCTGGGTGTTCCTTGCGCCGCTGCTGCTATATGCGCTGGCGCTGCTCAGCCATGGGGCAGCGCGGCTTATCGGCGGGCGCGGCACGGCCTACGGGGCCCGGCTGGCGTTGTTCTGGGCGTTTCTTGCGGCAAGCCCGCTCATGCTCTTGCGCGGACTTGTGGCCGGGTTCATCGGGCCGGGGCCGGGACTGCAGGGCGTGGATCTGATCTGGTGTGGTGTTTTCCTTTGGTTCTGGATATCCGGGCTGCGAGAGGCGGAATGGAGCGGATGATGACAGGCGAGGCGTTCTGGTCGCTGGTGCGGCAGACATTGTTCGAGCCGCGCGAAGCGGCAGGGCGCATCCTGTCTCTGGGGCTGCCCGCACGCGAGGGCTGGCTAATGCTCGGGCTGATGGCGGTGCTCAACACTCTGGTCTATTCGTTATCGATCCGCCTGAGCCCGCCGAGCGACCCGGCGATGATGGACATGATGGATCCGGCCTTTGGGGCGCCGCTCATCTTTGCCGTGACGCTCTTTGCAGCGCTGGCGCTAACTGCGCTCGCGTTTACCCACGCCGGGCGCGCGCTGGGAGGGACAGGCAGGATGCGCGAGATGCTGGTGCTGCTGAGTTGGATGCAGGCCTTGCGCCTGCTGCTTCAGGTGGTGCTCGTGGTGCTGGCGATGGTGATGCCCACACTCGCGGGGGTCGTGGTGATCGTGGCGGCGGTCTGGGGCCTTTACATCCTGCTGGCCTTCGTCGCTGAGGCGCACGGATTCGACAGCCTGTGGCGTGCCGCCGGCGTGCTCATCATCGGGTTCGTGGCGCTGGTCTTCGGCCTGAGCCTTCTTTTCAGCATGGCGGGCGTGCGCGTCGCGGGGGGGATTTGAGATGTTTGACGTTGAGAAAATCCGCGCTGATTTCCCGATCCTCTCGCGCGAGGTGAACGGCAAGCCGCTGGTCTATCTCGACAACGGAGCCAGCGCGCAGAAGCCGCAGGCGGTGATCGACGCGGTCACCCGGGCCTATTCCCAAGAATACGCCAACGTTCACCGCGGTTTGCATTACCTCAGCAACCTCGCCACCGAGAAGTACGAAGCCGTGCGCGGCATCGTGGCGCGCTTCCTCGGCGTCGCGGACGAGCGGCAGATCGTGCTCAACTCGGGCACCACCGAGGGCATCAACATGGTCGCCTACGGCTGGGCCATGCCGCGGATGGAGACGGGCGACGAGATCGTCCTGTCGGTCATGGAGCATCACGCCAATATCGTGCCGTGGCATTTCCTGCGCGAGCGGCAGGGCGTGGCATTGAAGTGGGTGGATGTGGATTCGCGCGGGGCGCTCGATCCGCAAAAGGTGATCGACGCCATCGGGCCGAAAACCAAACTTGTAGCGATCACCCATCTTTCCAACGTTTTGGGAACCGTTGTTGATGTGAAATCCATCTGCGACGCGGCCCGCGCCAAGGGCGTGCCGGTGCTCGTGGATGGTAGCCAGTCGGCGGTTCACATGCCCGTCGATGTGGATGATATGGGCTGCGATTTCTACGCCATCACCGGCCACAAGCTCTATGGACCTTCCGGTTCTGGCGCGATCTTCGTGCGAAATGAACGCCTTGCCGAGATGCGCCCCTTCATGGGCGGCGGCGACATGATCCGCGAGGTCAGCAAGGACCAAGTGATCTACAACGACCCGCCGATGAAATTCGAGGCCGGCACACCCGGTATCGTGCAAGCCATCGGGTTGGGTGTGGCGCTTGAGTACATGATGAGTGTCGGCATGGATGCGATCGCCACCCATGAGGCTGACATCTCCGCCTACGCGATGGAGCGTTTGTCCGGGCTCAACTGGCTCGGGCTTCAGGGGACGGCGGACGGCAAGGCGGCGATCTTTTCCTTCACGATGAACGGCGCGGCGCATGCGCATGACATCTCGACCATCCTCGACAAGAAGGGCGTCGCAGTGCGTGCGGGTCACCATTGCGCCGGGCCGCTGATGGATCACCTCGGGCTGACCGCCACCTGCCGGGCCTCGTTTGCCATGTACAACACCCGCGCCGAGGTGGATGCGCTGATCGACGCGCTGGAGCTTGCCCACGAGCTTTTCGGCTGAATTTGCGATTGCGGCACTGGCCACGGGCGGCTATAGGTTGCCCCGCGTGCACCCATAGCTCAGCTGGATAGAGTGTCGCCCTCCGAAGGCGAAGGTCGTAGGTTCGAATCCTACTGGGTGCGCCATCTCACATTTGTTGCCGAAAATGTCACCTAAAGCCTTGAACATTAAGGCTAAATTAGATGTTCGAAGTTCCTGATTCCGGCAGTAGGGTAAAGGCTCTACAAAGGCCAGTCTAAGGACTGTTTTCTTCAGGTCTAAGTTGGAATTTATCCTGATTTTCCAAGGGCGTGATAGGAATCGCATTGCGTGTTCGAACGACTCCTCGAAGGTATGTCGAGGCTTGCCGCTTTGGGTGAGCTGTTCTTCAGCCAGAACTTTTTCCCGCTCCAGCTTGGCGATACGCTTCTCGTAGGCCGACACCACAGAGCCGTTGCTCGCATCCACGATGCGATCAAGGCGCTGATCGATCTGCTTTTCCAGTTGCTTGACGTTCGTCTTCAGGCCTTTGGAGGCCTGAAGACGCCTGAACAAGGCGAATATCCCACGCATCGCGGAACATGGCTTTGACGAGCGCAAACAGGCCCTCTGTGGGCTGTAGGCTTTGCAGCATACCTTCAAACTCACCCTCAAGCACTTCACGCTTGATCGACTTCCGTTAGTGCTCCCTTCCATTCCTGCGAAAGGATCACACCATCAAACCGTGGGATTGAACACCTAAGTTGCCGAAGCACCGTGTCATCGCTGACTCCGATGCCCAAACGGTGCAGGAGCCGCTCGGCAGACCGCCCACCTGTCGCATGCCCAAGATAACTGACAATCTCCCCGACACGCGAGGCGCGACGTGCAAATGGAAGTGCAATCGAGGAAACGTGGTCTGAAAACGTCCGGCGCGGGCGAGCGGAAGCCAAACATCGCCAGCGGCAAACTTGGAGTTCCATTGTGACCCCGTCTTCAAGTGCGGGAAAATCCTGCAGCCGCCGATGCCGCCATCCGTGACGTCGTCGTGAATGCAAACCACAGTCTGGGCAGAGGCCTTGAGGTGCCAGAGTGCCGGATACAAGCTACCCGCCGATATCACTTCGCTCAACGCTGTGAACCGAAAGATCGCTCCCGGGCGACCAGTGCTTCTTCGAACTCGCGACTATGCCTCCTGAATTTTCCAGTTTCAGGATAGTTGTGCCACACAGATTGAGGCAGAACCCCCGCCGCCAAGCCAAGAACATATAGGACCAAATCTCATGCTGTCACGAAAACGCGCGGGTCGCTCTCAGCCCATGCCGTTGCGCGGGGAGTTGTTGGCGCGAGGACCGGCAACTCCGCATTCGAATGATAGAGGCCGCGTGAGCGCGACCGGAACCGGGCTGCTGGGGCAGCGCGTTGACCGGAGCGCTTATCATGCGGGCCGGGCGAGTTCCCATGGTCTCCGCAAACTCTTCGCTCCAGCATGCTGACCGGCGGGCTCCAGACCGGTACTCGTCACATCTCCCAAACAACTTGTCACAATAGCGGCCCTGTGGCATTCAGAGTTCGCAGCCTCGTTCACCCGGTTGCGCGAAAGCATCGTCTTGGGGAGAACGCGGGTGACGATGTTTTTCACTACAAGCGTGTATGACTGGGCCGGATATGCTGGCGTCTCCGTATATCTCGGCGCGTATATTTGTCTGCAGCTCGGTCTGATACGTGGCAGCGGATATCGCTACGCGTTGCTCAACATGATTGCGGCGATTTTCGTGCTGATCAGCCTGTCGGCGGAGTTCAACCTGGCCTCTGCGATCATTCAGGGTTGCTGGGTGGTGATCAGCGTCGTGGGCATCACACGGGTTTTTCTGATACACCATCGTCTGCGGTTCAACGACGAGGAGGCGCAGCTCGTCAAACGGGGGTTGGCGCGGATGCCGAAACCGATGTCGCGGCGGCTGCTCAATGCCGGTGTGTGGCGCGATGCGCAGCCCGGGGTGGACTTGACGACCGAGAGCGAAGCGGTCTCGCATCTTCACTTTTTGAGTGACGGCCTGGCCGGCGTGTATTTCAATGAGGGCAAGATCGCCGAGATTCGCGAGGGATTTATCGGCGAGATGAATGTGATGGAACCAGGCCCCGCCTCGGCAACTGTCAGGATCGAGGCTCCTTCGCGCGTCTTCTCCATCTCCGGAGATATCCTGCGCCGCATGGTCCGCTCGGACGAGGAATTCCGTGCCTCACTCGATCAGCATCTCAATGCCGCGATCAAGAGCAAGTTGATCGAGGCCAACACGAAGATGACGCGAAAACCCGCTGCGGAATGAACGTCGGATTTGGCTGGCCCCCCCCCCGCGCGTCCTGCGCACCGAGGCACCCGTGGCCGTGATCGCGAGCTATGCAGGTCTGCCACCTACCATCGACGTGATTGCGAAAACCGAAGCGGTCGTGTATCGCGCAAGCGAAACCCGGATGCGCGAGATCGTGAACAAGGCCCCCAACCTCGCCACGACCCTGCATCGGTTCGTCGCTGCGAGACCGGTCGAGAGGCTCGATCGCGCCAACAAGCTCCTGGAAGACCAGACATGACACCTGCCACGCTCCTGATCCTGATGCTGCTTTTCCAGGTCAAGCACCTGCTTGCGGATTTTATCTGGCAGACGGGCTGGATGGTGCGCAACAAGGGCACTTACGGGCATCTGGGCGGTATTGCCCATGCCGGGCTGCACGGCCTGCTGACGGTGCCGGTGCTGATCTGGACGCCGATGACTGTCCTTACGGTGGTTGGTCTCGCGGCGGTCGAGTTTGTTCTCCACTATCACATAGACTGGACCAAGGACCGGCTTTTGAGGTGGTCGGGCTGGAGCCCGCAGGAAAAGGGCTACTGGGGCCTCACTGGACTCGATCAGTTCGCCCACCAGGTGACTTACGTGGCAATCGTTTGGCTGGCGCTGGGTATTGTGTGATAATTGCACCCGGTTTCCATTTCTTCCGGGTAGCCAACCTGTGTTTTGATTGACTTTGAACTAAAGCATCCCGCCGAAAACCTGAATCGGTGGGATTCCCTTGAAGCCTGATCTGTGATTCATCCTGTTTGGGAGGATGAATTATGTCAGCACCTTTGCCGGATGCGCTTAGGGCGCGGTTTCAGAAGTTGATCGAGGAAGGGTTGAGCGGGCGCGCGGCGGCGTTGCGGCTGAAGGTATCGCCTGCCACCGGGGCACGTTGGGGTCTTGCGGTCCGCCGCACCGGTCAGGCCCGCGCGGCTCCCCAAGGTCGCCCCAGAGGCAAGGGTAAGCTCGAACTGATCCTGCCCCGGATTGGTGGACACCCATGATAGGCTTTCGAGCCAACGGAAGGAGTGTCCGATGGAGAAGAAGCGCCGGTATTTTCCGGATGAGTTCAAGCGGCAGGCTGCGGAGCGCGTCGAGACGAGCGGGCTGTCGATCATGGATGTCGCAGCGGAACTCGGCGTCCACGAGACGCAGCTGCGCCGCTGGATAAGACAGTTCGGCAAGTCGGGGACGGGCCCTGCGCGGCGCCCCAATACGCAGGCGCAGGGCCCGTCCTCGGCCGACCTGGCGGCGGAGAATGCCCGGTTGAAACGGGGGCTGCAAAAGGCCCAGACGGAGCGTGATATATTAAAAAAAGCCGCGCTCATCTTCGGAGCGGCCACCCGATGACGTTCGGGTTCGTGGATGAGCATCGTCACATCTGGCCCGTTCGCACGATCTGTTCCGTGCTCGGCGTCTCCGTCAGTGGCTACTATGCGTGGCGCCGCCGGCCGGAGAGCAAGCGCAGCATCGAGAACCGCGCCCTTCTCAACGATATTCGCTGCGCACACGCGGAAAGCGGTGGATGTTACGGTGCGCCTCGCATCCACGCTGCGCTACAGGCTGCCGGGCGGCAGATCGGACGACACCGTATCGCCCGCCTGATGCGGCTTGCAGGCCTGCGCGGGCTGG
Source organism: Roseovarius sp. A46 (assembly GCF_004126395.1). Lineage (NCBI taxonomy): Bacteria > Pseudomonadati > Pseudomonadota > Alphaproteobacteria > Rhodobacterales > Roseobacteraceae > Roseovarius > Roseovarius sp. A46. The sequence continues at coordinate 66,697 of NZ_PVWS01000019.1, forward strand.
CGGCGATCCCGCGCCGTGTTCGCACGACCGACAGCCGGCACGACTACCCGATCGCGCCGAACAGGCTGCGCAGGAATTTCACCGCGACCGCGCCGAACCAGGTATGGCTCGCGGACCTGACCTACATCCGGACCGGCGAAGGCTGGCTCTTTCTTGCGGCGCTGATCGACATGCACACCCGCAAGGTCATGGGCTGGAGCATGCGCGAGACCCTTCATGCCTCGATCGCA